>NZ_ALIP01000129.1:0-37430 GCF_000283075.1 Pseudoxanthomonas sp. GW2 | reverse complement strand
ACGAATCACGAATCACGAATCACGAATCACGAATCACGAATCACCGCCTCATGGACAAAGTCTTCATCGAAGGCCTCGAGATCGAGGCGCTGATCGGCATCTACGACTGGGAGCGGCGCATCCGCCAGACCCTGCGCTTCGACCTGGAGATGGCCTTCGACAACCGCGTGCCCGCGGCCAGCGACGACATCGCCGACACCCTCGACTACAAGGCGGTGAGCAAGCGCCTGATCGAGTACGTGGGCCAGTCCGGCTTCGGCCTGGTCGAGACCCTGGCCGAACGTTGCGTCGAACTGGTCATCCGCGAGTTCGGCGTGCAGTGGGTGCGGTTGAAGCTGAGCAAGCCCGGTGCGGTGCGCGGTGCGCAGGCGGTGGGCGTGGTGATCGAGCGCAGTGCGCCGGCGAAGGAGTCGTAAGTGGTGTGGGGTGTATCGACTGCGGGTGACTGGACCAGCCTGATCGGGCTGCATGGGGTGAGGGACCTGCTGGCGCCTTGGCCCTGGGCCTGGCCGGCCCTGCTGCTGGCGCTGCTGCTGGGCGCCGCGGCCATCGCGAACTTCGTCACCAAGCGCATCCTGCTGCGCGGCCTGCGCCGGTTGCTGGCGATGCTCGCCAGCCAGACCGGCAAGGCCGGGATCGCCGACATGCGGGTGATCCCGCGCCTGGCCAACGTGGTGCCGGCGATGGTGATCTCCTCCGGCATCGGCTGGATCCCCGACCTGCCGCCGGCGCTGGTCGCCTTCGTCCACGGCGCCTGCCAGGCCTGGGTGGTGCTGACCCTGGCGCTGGCGGTGTCGCATGCGCTGGACGCGGCCAACGAGCTGTACGAGCGCCGTCCCGACGCGCGCAACAAGCCGATCAAGGGCTACCTGCAGGTGGCCAAGATCGTGGTCTTCGCCCTGGCCGGCCTGTCGATCGTCGCCACCCTGGCCGGGGTGAAGCTGCTGCACCTGCTGACCGGCCTGGGCGCGGCCACCGCGGTGCTGATGCTGGTGTTCCAGGACACCCTGCTGTCGCTGGTGGCCAGCGTGCAGATCAGCGGCGACGGCCGCGTGCGCATCGGCGACTGGATCGAGATGCCCAGCCAGAACGCCGACGGCGACGTGATCGACATCGCCCTGCACACGGTCACGGTGCAGAACTGGGACAAGACCGTCACCACCATCCCGACCAAGAAGCTGATCAGCGAGTCGTTCAAGAACTGGCGCGGCATGCAGGAGGCGGGCGGGCGCCGGATCAAGCGTTCGCTGTACCTGGACCAGTCCAGCGTGCGCTTCCTCGAGGTGGACGAGCGCCAGCGCCTGGGCCGCTTCGTGCTGCTGCGCGAGTACCTGGCGCAGAAGGAGCGCGAGCTGGCCGAGTGGAATGCCGGCCTGGGCGAGGACGGCCAGCTGCCGGTCAACGCCCGCCGCATCACCAACCTCGGCACCTTCCGCGCCTACGTGGAGCGCTACCTGCGCCGCCATCCCGGCGTGCACCAGGACATGACCCTGCTGGTGCGCCAGCTGCAGCCGGGTGCCGACGGCATCCCGCTGGAGATCTACTGCTTCACCAACGACACCCGCTGGGCGGTGTACGAGGGCATCCAGTCGGACATCTTCGACCACCTGCTGGCGATCCTGCCGGAGTTCGGCCTGCGCGTGTTCCAGCAGCCCGGGGGCGCCGATTTCCGCGCCCTGCTGGCCGAACGGGGCGGGCAGGGCCCGCTCGCCCCGGCCTCTTGACGGCCGCCCGCCGGCGTTGCATGTTGCGGTGCAACAACCGGCGCGGGGCCGCCGGGAGGCCGGGCGGGTGCGATGGACTGGACGAAGTACCGGACGCCTTCGTATGACGAGCTGATCGGGCCGGACGGCCGGCCACGCCCGGCCGCGCGCCCGCTGGTGGAATACCTGTCCGGGCTCTCCGACCAGGAGCTGGCCGAGCGCCAGCTGGCGGCCGACGTCGCCGCCCGGGTCATGGGCATCACCTTCACCGTCTACAGCGACGGCCGCAACGTCGACCGCACCCTGCCGTTCGACCTGATCCCGCGCATCATCGACCGCCGCGAGTGGCAGCGCACCGAGGCGGGGCTGGTCCAGCGCATGCGCGCGCTCAACCTGTTCATCGCCGACATCTACGGCGAACAGCGCATCGTCCGCGACAAGGTGTTCCCGGCCGCGCTGCTGGAGCGCTCGGTCAACTTCCGCCCGCAGTGCGTGGGCGTGCGCCCGCCGCTGGACGTGTGGGCGCACGTCTGCGGCTCGGACCTGGTGCGCGACGCCGACGGCACCCTGTACGCGCTGGAGGACAACCTGCGCATCCCCTCCGGGGTGTCGTACATGCTCGAGAACCGCATGGTCGCCAAGCGCGTGTTCCCGGAGCTGTTCGAGACCAGCGCGATCCTGCCGGTGGACGACTACACCGCGCAGCTGTACGACACCCTGGCCGCCCTGTCGCCGCGCCCGGGCGACACCCCGGTGATCGTGCTGCTGACCCCGGGGGTGTTCAACAGCGCCTACTTCGAGCACGCCTACCTGGCCCAGGCCATGGGCATCGAGCTGGTCGAGGGCAGCGACCTGTTCGTGGCCGACGACGACTGCACCTACATGCGCACGGTCGACGGCCCGCAGCGGGTGGACGTGGTCTACCGCCGGGTCGACGACCTGTTCCTGGACCCGGAGGTGTTCCACCCGGACTCGCTGCTGGGCGTGCCGGGGCTGATCCGCAGCTGGCGCGCCGGCAAGGTCGCGCTGGCCAACGCGCCCGGCGCCGGCGTGGCCGACGACAAGGTCGTGTTCGCCTACGTGCCGAGGATGATCCGCTACTACCTGGGCGAGGAGCCGATCCTGCCCAACGTGCCCAGCTACCTGTGCCACGACGCCGACGACCGCCGCTACGTGCTCGAGCACCTTGGCGAACTGGTGGTGAAGCCGGCCAACGAGTCCGGCGGCTACGGCATGCTGATCGGCCCGCGCGCCAGCAGCAGGGAACGCGAGAAGTTCCGCGCCCTGATCGAGGCCGACCCGCGCAACTACATGGCCCAGCCCACGCTGTCGCTGTCCACCGCGCCGATCATCGGTCCCGGCGGGCCGGTGCCGCGGCACATCGACCTGCGGCCGTTCATCCTCTCCCGCGGCGATACCTACGTGACCACCGGTGGCCTCACCCGGGTGGCGATGGCCGAGGGCTCGCTGGTGGTCAATTCCTCCCAGGGCGGCGGCGCCAAGGACACCTGGGTGGTGGACCTGGAGGAGACCGCCTGATGCTCTCGCGCGTCGCCAGCCAGCTGTACTGGTTCAGCCGCTACCTGCGCCGCGCCGAGAACACCGCGCGGCTGGTGGGCGTGGGCAGCCTGCTGCAGCTGGACCTGCCGCGCTCGGTGCGCTTCACCTGGCGGCCGATGATCGCCACGGTCGGCGCCGAGGAGCTGTTCCTGGGCGTGCATCCGGAGCCGGACGAGGCCGATGTGCTGGACTTCCTGCTGCTGGACGCGCGCAACCCGTCCTCGCTGCGCAGTTCGGTGGCGCAGGCGCGCGAGATCCTGCGCAGCATCCGCGACGCGCTGCCGCAGGAGGTGTGGGAGGCGGTCAACGACCTGCACCTGTACCTGGACGCCGACGGCCCGCGGGTGCTCACCCGCCGCTACCGCATGGACTTCATCGGCCGCATCACCGACGGCTGCCTCAAGGTCTCCGGCCTGCTGCAGGCCAACGTCAGCCGCGACATGGGCTTCCACTTCCTGCGCCTGGGCACGGCGATCGAGCAGGCGGACATGACCACCCGGATCATCGACGCCGGCGCCTCCGGCCTGGTGCGGCCGCGCCACGAGGACGACCTGGAGGCCTGGCGCAACATGCAGTGGATGGCGGTGCTGCGCGCGCTGGCGGCGTACCAGATGTACCGACGCCACCTGCGCCAGCGGGTCACCGCCGCCCACGCCCTGCGCTTCCTGCTGCATGACAACGAGTTCCCGCGCAGCGTGCAGTTCTGCCTGGGGCGGCTGCACCGGATCCTGCCGGCGCTGCCGCCGCGGCCGCCGGTGGACCGCGCCCTCAACCGGGTCACCGGGCTGGTGCGCCAGGCCGACCCGGCGCTGCTGGCCGCAGGCGACCCGGCCGGCTTCATGGACGAGGCGCAGGTGCTGCTTGGGCGCCTGCACGAGGCCATCGCCGAGGGCTATTTCGCCGGCTGAGCGCGCGCCGGCCGCCACCGGGGCCGGGTGTAGAATCCACCGAACCGCAACCTGCAGATACCCATGACCTATTGCGTCGGCATCGAAGTGGACGAGGGCCTGGTGTTCGCGGCCGACACCCGCACCAACGCCTCGCTCGACGACGTGCGCGTGCACCGCAAGCTGCACGTGTTCGAGTATCCCGGCGAGCGCGTGTTCGTGGTCATGAGCGCGGGCAACCTGGCCACCACCCAGCTGGCGGTGTCGCGCCTGCGCCGCGACGCGGAGGATCCGTCCGCGCCGCGCAGCCTGCGCAACTTCCGCCACCTGTTCGAGGTGGCCGAGTACGTCGGCGAGGTGCTGGTCGCCAGCCAGGTGCAGGCCGGCAGCGACAACCCGCACGGCGGCATCAACACCCAGGCCACGCTGATCCTGGGCGGACAGATCGCCGGCGAGCGCCCGGGCCTGTACCTGGTGTACCCGCTGGGCAACTGCATCTCCGCCTCGCCGGAAACGCCCTACCTTCAGATCGGCGAATCCAAGTACGGCAAGCCGATCCTGGACCGCATCGTGCGCCCTGGCACCGCGCTGGAGGACGCCGCGCGCTGCGCCCTGCTGTCGCTGGACTCGACCATCCGCTCCAACCTCTCGGTCGGGCTGCCGGTGGACCTGGCGCTGGTCCGCGCCGGCGACCTGCGGGTGAGCCAGCAGATGCGGCTGGAGGCCGACACCCCGCTGTACGCGGAGATCCACGACATCTGGTCGCGCAAGCTGGAGAACGCGGTGCGCACCCTGCCGCGCTTCCCCTGGGAGCCGCAGGCGCAGGCCACGGAGGACCCGTCCGCGCTGCCACCGTTGCCACCGCGCCGGGTGCCGGCGCGCAAGGATCCCGGCGACCAGTCCGCGCAGCAGTAACAGGCACGCACCGCATGCACAGCCAGCCGGCGCCCGCGGGCGCCACCCCCGTATTGCTCAGCCTCGGCAGCAACCTGCAGCCGGAGCGCCACCTGCGCGCGGCGCTGGAGGAATTGCGCGCCCGCTTCGGCACGCTGCGGGTCTCCCCGGCCTACCGCACCCCGGCGGTCGGCTTCGACGGCCCGCCCTTCCTCAACAACGCCGCCCTGCTGCATACCGGCCTCGCGCTGCCGGAGCTGGAAGCCTGGCTGCACGCGCTGGAAGACCGCCACGGCCGCGTGCGCAGCGGCCCGCGCCTGGCCGACCGCACCTTGGACGTGGACGTGGTGTTCCATGGCGACCTGGTGCTGCGCGAGGGCGGCAAGGTGCGGATCCCGCGCCCGGAACTGAAGCACGCCTTCGTGCTCAAGCCGGCGGCCGACATCGCCCCGGACTTCGTCGATCCGCTCAGCGGCCGCACCCGGGCCGAGCTGTGGCGCGACCACCCGCAGCACGGCGAGGCGTTCGAGGTGGTGCCGCTGTGACCCGCCTTCAGTGGGTGCGGCCGCCGTCCACGTGCAGCACCTGGCCGGTGACGTAGCCGGCCTCCTCCGACAGCAGCCAGGCCACGGCGGCGGCGATGTCCTCCGGCGTGCCGGCCCGGCCAAGCGCGGTATCGCCAAGGATCGTGGCTTGCGCCGCCGGGTCCTGCGCCTGCTCCGGCCACAGGATCGCGCCCGGCGCCACCGCGTTGGCCCGCGCCTGCGGCGCCAGTGCCTGGGCCAGGCCGCGGGTCAGCGAGACCAGCGCCGCCTTGGCCGCCGAGTACAGCGGATGCCCGCGCAGCGGCGTCCCGGCGTACACGTCGGCCAGGTTGACCACCGCGCCGCCGCGCTCGCGCAGGTGCGCGGCGGCGGCCTGGGCGAGGAAGAAGGGCGCGCGCGCGTTGACCGCGAACAGCGCGTCCCACTGCGCCGGCGTGGCCTGGTCCAGCGGCGTTGGGAAGAAGTTGGAGGCGTTGTTGACCAGCCCGTCCAGGCGGCCGTAGCGGGCGATGCAGGCCTGCACCAGTGCCGCCGGCGCTTCCTCCGCCTGCAGGTCCGCCTGCAGCACCAGCACGCTGCCCGGGCGCGCCGCCTCCAGGGTGCCGGCCAGCGCCTGCAGTTCGGCGTGCGAGCCGTGGCAGTGCAGGGCGAGGTCGAAGCCGTCGCGGTGCAGGCGCCGGGCGATGGCCGCGCCGATGCGGCGGGCGGCGCCGGTGACCAGGACGACGGGGCGGGGATGGGGCATCGGGCATGTCCGCTCGGCTATGCTGGCCATTCTCCACGCCGTCCCACAGCGATGCACCCCCACACCGACCTGCCGGAACCCGCGCCCGGCGCCCTCCACCACAGCGCGATCCTGGCCGACCACATCCGCGAGGAGATCCGCCACGGCGGTGGCGCGATCCCGATGTCCCGGTTCATGGAGCTTTGTCTGTACGCACCCGGCCTGGGCTACTACAGCGCCGGCGCGACCAAGTTCGGCCCGGCCGGCGACTTCGTCACCGCACCCGAGTCCGGGCGGCTGTTCGCGGCCACCGTGGCGGGCGTGCTGGCCGAGGGCCTGCGCCAGCTCGGCGGCCACGCGCGGGTGCTGGAAGTGGGCGGCGGCAGCGGCGTGTTCGCCGAGGTCGCGCTCAAGCGACTGCTGGAACTGGACGCGCTGCCGGACCGCTACGCGATCCTGGAGCCCTCGGCCGACCTGCGCGAGCGCCAGCGCGAGCACCTCCGGCGCACCCTGGTGCCCACCGTGTTCGAGCTGGTGGAGTGGCTGGACCGCCCGTTCCAGGACGAGTGGGACGGCCTGCTGTTCGCCAACGAGGTGATCGACGCCCTGCCGACGCCGCGCTTCGTGCTGCGCGACCGCCGGGTGTACGAGGAGCACGTGGCGCTGGACGGCAACGACGGCTTCGTGCGCGTGGACCGCCCGGCCGACGCCCTGCTGGAAGCGGCGGTGCGCCACATCGAGGACTACCTGGAGCATCCATTCCCGGACGGCTACCGCTCCGAGCTGCTGCCGCAGCTGCCGTACTGGCTGCAGGCGGTCGGCGGCGGCCTGCGCAGCGGCGGCATGCTGTTCTTCGACTACGGCTACGCCCGCCGCGAGTACTACCTGCCGCAGCGCAGCGACGGCACCCTGCGCGCGTTCTACCGCCAGCGCATGCACGATGACGTGCTGCGCTGGCCCGGGTTGCAGGACATCACCGCCTCGGTCGACTTCACCGCGCTGGCCGAGGCCGGCACCGGCGCCGGCCTGGACCTGGCCGGCTACTGCAGCCAGGCCAGCTTCCTGCTGGGCAACGGCATCGACCGCCTGCTGGCCGAGGCCGAGGCGCGTACCGACGAGGCCGGCGTGCTGCGCCTGCGCCAGGAACTCAAGCGCCTGACCCTGCCCGAACAGATGGGCGAGCGCTTCCAGGCCATGGCTTTCACCCGCGACATCGACTTGGGCGCGGCCTTCCTGCTCGGCGACATGACCTGGCGGCTGTGAGCACCGGCGCGCTGAAGCCGCTGCGGCGGCCGCATCTGTGGCTGGGCCTGTGGCTGCTGGCGGTGGCCGTGGTCTGCGTGGCCAGCCTGACCCCGCCGCCGCCGATGGAACTGCCGCGGCATGGCGACAAAGTCGAGCACCTGCTGGCCTATGCCGCGCTGGCGGCCGCGGCGGTGCAGGTTTTCCGTCCCGGGCGCGCGCTGTGGGCGGCGGGCATCGGCCTGGTCCTGATGGGCGTGGCGCTGGAGTTCGCCCAGGGGGCGCTGACGCAGACGCGCATGGCCGATCCGGCCGATGCCCTGGCCAATACCGCTGGCGTGCTGCTGGGCCTGGGCACCCGCCTGACCCGCTGGCGCGACCTGCTGCTGCGGCGCGGCGGCTGAACGCGACGCCGGCCGCAGCCGCGGGCCGGCGTCGCGCCGCGCGGTCAGCGCCTTTCCAGCGTCACCCGGTCGACCACCCACATTTGCGGGCGGGTATCGCCGGTAAAGCGCAGGCACAGGTCCTGGCGCCCGGACAGCGCGGGCGCCAGCGGCGCCTCCAGTTCGACGAAACCGTCCGCGTCCGGCGCCGCCGGCAGCGGCACGCTGGCCACGCGCTGGCCGTCGCAGCCGCCGGCATGCACGTCCAGCTCGCCATGCGCCGAACGCGCCGGCTCGAAGCGGCGGTGCGGTTCGTCGTGCGCCAGCTGGAAGTAGTAGGGGATGCGCCCGGCGCGCACCTTCACCGCGACCACCCCGTCCAGGCGCGCGGCGGTCCATTGCCAGCACGGATAGAAGATGTCGGTGTCGAAGATCGCGCGCTCGCCCTCGGCCGGGCCGTCGTCCTCCAGGCGCAGGCGCAGCGCCGCGCGCCCGCGGCAGGCGTCCAGCTGCTCGTCGCTGCGGGTCAGCAGCGAGGCCGCGTCCCAGTGCCAGGCGCGCGCCGGCGCCAGCGGCTTGCCGGCGAAGAACGCCGCGGCCTGCAGCCGCGCCGGCAGCGGCAGCTGCAGCGGCGCCTGGTAGCGCGGCGAGGCCGCGGTCGGCGCGCTGCCGTCGCTGCTGTAGCGGATCTCGTAGCCCAGCGGGTTGGACAGGGCCACGCGCACGCCGGCGTCGCTTTCGTCCTGCAGTTCCACGTCCACCTGGAACGGGGTGGACGCGTAGCCGATGCCCCAGCGCCGGTAGCGCTGCAGCTGCACCGGCAGGCGCTGCAGGAAGGAACCCAGGTCGCGCGCCTGGCGCGGCGACCAGGCCACCTCGGCCAGCGCCGCCAGGCGCGGGAACATGTGGTGCTGCAGGCGCTCGAAGCTGCGCGTGTGCTCGGTCCACAGGTTGGCCTGCACGCCGAGGATGTGGTGCTGCCGCTCCGGCTCCAGGCCCTCGGGCACCGGCTCGAAGCCGTAGACCTGCTGCAGGGTGATGGTGGCCGGGCGGCCCGGCGGCTCGTGCGGGGAACCGGTCTGCAGGTAGTCCAGGTACAGCGCCGACACCGGCGCCATGACCACGTCGTGGCCCAGGCGCGCGGCCTTGAGCCCGCCCTCGGTGCCGCGCCAGGACATCACCGCCGCGCCGGCCGGCAGTTCGCCGTCGAGGATCTCGTCCCAGCCGATCGCGCGCTTGCCGTGCTTCTCCAGGAAGGCGGCGAGGCGATGGACGACATGCGCCTGCATCGCGGTCTCGTCGGCCAGTCCCAGCTCGCGCATGCGCGTCTGCACCCGCGCCGAGGCCTGCCACTGGTCCTTGACCGCCTCGTCGCCGCCGATGTGGAAGTAGCGGCCGGGGAACAGCGGCAGCAGCTCGGCGATCACGTCCTCGAGGAAGGCCAGGGTGGCTTCCTCGGTGTTGAACAGGTTGGGGAACACGCCCCACTCGCTGGTCGGGCGCAGCGGCGCATCGGTGCTGCCCAGCTCCGGGTAGGCGGCGATCGCCGCGGTGGCGTGGCCGGGCACGTCGAATTCCGGCACCACGGTGATGTGGTGCTGCGCGGCGTAGGCCACGACCTCGCGCACCTGCTCCTGGGTGTAGTGGCCGCAGTAAGGGCGCGGCTGGCCGCTGGCCGGATCGATGGCGCCGTCGCCGGCCGGCAGGCGGCAGCTGCCGGCCTCCACCAGGCGCGGATGGCGCCTGATTTCCACCCGCCAGCCCTGGTCGTCGGTCAGGTGCCAGTGCAGGGTATTGAGCTTGTGCAGGGCCATCGCGTCGATGACCTGCTTGACCTGCTCCACGCTCCAGAAGTGCCGGGCCGGATCGAGCATGAAGCCGCGCCAGGGGAAGCGCGGCGCGTCCTCGATCCGCAGCGCCGGCAGCCGGATGGGGCCGGACTCGTCCAGGGTGGCCAGCTGCAGCAGGGTCACCGCGCCGTAGAACAGGCCGGCCTGGTCGCCGGCGGTGATGCTGGCGCCGCCGGGCGCGACTTCCAGCAGGTAGCTTTCGCGGCCGCCACCGTGCGCCGGGTCCAGGCGGAAGCGGATGCCGGGGCGGCGGCTGCCAGCCACCACCTTCGGCGCGATGCCGCGGCTCTTTTCCAGCAGCGCGGAAAACTGCGCGGCCACGGTGCGCTCGGCCTCGCCGGCGGCCAGCAGCGGCGTGTCCGCGTCCAGCGCGAACTGCCCGCGCAGCGGCTCGAGCGAGGCCGGCATCGGGATCAGCGGCAGCGGTTGCGCCGGGGCGGAGGCGGTGGCGGTACCGGCCAGCGTGCCTGCCAGCACGACGGCGCCCAGCAGGCACAGCCGCCGCAACGGGTTGGATCGGGTCATGCGTGCTCCCTGGTCATGGCCTTCGGCAATGCAGCGGGCCCGGAAGGCTCCGGGCCCGATGATGCGGCCGGCGCGGACGCGGGTCGACCGCGCCGCGCCGGCGTCCCCGCTCAGTACTTCAGGCGGACGTTGAAGTAGTACTGGCGGCCGTTGCTGTAGAAGGCCGTGGGGATGGTGGAGCTCTGGTAGTAGGTGATCTCCGGGTCGTTGAGGTTCAGCGCGTCCAGGCTGAAGCTGAGCTGGTCGTTGAGCTTGTAGCTCAGTGCCGCCGACAGGGTGCCGAAGTCGTCCTGGTAGTACGGGTTGGCGCCGGACAGGCCGATCAGGAACTCCGAGCGGCGGGTGTAGCTGAGCCGCGCGCCGAAGGCCTCGTTCTCGAACCAGGCGCCGACGTTGTAGGTGTGCCTGGAGGTACCCAGCAGGTTGTTGCTGCCGTCGGCCCAGGTGTGGGCGGTGCTGCCGTCGGCGAAGGTGTAGTTGGCGCTGACGCCGAAGTTCTCGCCGATCGGCTGCTCGTAGGCCAGCTCGACGCCGTGCACCTTGCCGTCGGAGTTCACCGGCACCGAGACCAGGTAGTCCTCCAGCTGGTTGGTCAGCTCCGAGAACAGCTGCCGGGTCTCGGTGCCGAAGGCCACGTAGTCCTTCAGGTCCATGGCATAGGCGCCGACCGAGAGCAGGCCGCGCGGCATGAAGTACCACTCCAGGTTGGCGTCGAAGTTGGTCGACACCACCGGCTTGAGGTTGGGATTGCCGCCGCCGCCGGTCTTGTTGAGGTCCGAGCCCCAGGACGCGGCGCCCAGCGCCGAGTAGTCGGGCAGGGTCTGGGTCTGCGAGGCGGCGAAGCGGAACACCAGGTCCGGGGCCAGGTTGAACTTCAGGTTCGCGCTGGGCAGCACGCGGCTGTGCGAGTTGCTGGTGCGGACCCGGATCCACTGCCCGAACAGGCTGGAGACCTCGGCGTTGGCCGGATTGCTGACCGCCTGGTAGGAGTGGATGTCCTGGTCGATGTCGACGTAGCGCAGGCCGACGTTGCCGCTCCAGTTGTCGCCGCGGAAGTTGGCCTGCACGTAGGCGGCCAGGCTTTCCTCGGCCACCTTCCACTCGCCGCCGTAGTTGTGGCGGCCGGTGGGGCCGTCGTCGCCGGACAGCCAGGTGGAGTTGCCGACCACCGCGTCGCGCAGCGCGCCGGGGGTGAAGTACCACAGGTTGCGCGGGAAGCTGCCGCCGATGCCGTCGGCGAAGCCGGACGGGTAGGGCGCGGTGGCGCCGTCCTGCAGGTCGCTCCAGATGTCGCCCGGGGTCGCGCCCTCGGGCGAGCGTGCCTCGCGCTCGTGGTCGGCGTAGCGCAGGCCGAAGTCCAGCGAGGACAGCGCGCCAACGTCGAAGTAGCGGGTGAAGTCGGCGCTGAACCAGTCCTCCTCGTCGATCGCGCTCACCAGCTGGTTGCCCCAGGTGCCGAAGCTGGTGACGCCGGCCGGGCTGGTGTCGCCGCCCACGCTCCAGTCCACCGGCGCGCTGGCGCCGTGGGTGTTCCAGCTGGCGCCGCCGCCGCGGGCGAGGGTGACCTCGGCGATGTACTGGCGGTTGGTGGTGCCTTCGCCCTTGGTGGTGCCGGCCTGGAAGCGCGAGCGCAGGTCCGGGCTGATGTCCCAGTCCACGTCGAAGGTGGCGTAGCGGGTCTTGGCGCTGGCCTCGCGGTAGATCATGTCGTACACCGCGTAGTCGCGGTCCGGGTCGCCGGCGTAGCTGGCCTGGGCCAGCACCCCGTCGCGCACCACGTAGCCCGGCTCCGGCGCCTGCGCGCGGGCGAAGTTGCCGCCCCAGAGCATGAAGTTGCGGTTGTAGTTGTCCGCGTCCATGTCCGAGCTGAAGGCGCTCACGCCCAGGGTGAGGTTGTCGGCCGGCTTGAACTGGACATCGACCAGTCCGCCCTTGCGCTCGCGCGTCTGCTCGAACAGGGTCGAGCCCAGCAGGCCCGGCGCCCACACCCCGACCAGGTCGGGGTTGGTCGCGGCCACCGGGTCGTCCTCGCCGATCTGGAAGAAGCCGCCCGGGATCTCCTGCGCCTCGCGGCGCAGCTCGCGCTTCTGGCTGAAGGCCTGGACCAGGATGCCGAAGGTGCCCTGCTCGTTGCGGTAGTTGAACAGCGCCGACAGCTGCGGGTCGGTGGAGTCGGCCTGCTCGGAGTTGACCACGCCCAGCGAGGCCTCGGCGGTGATCGCGTCGGCGAATTGCAGCGGCTTGCGGGTGACGATGTTGACGCTGCCGGTGGTGCCGCCGTCCGGCAGCTTGGCCTGCGAGGACTTGTGCACCTCGACCGAGCTGACCAGTTCCGAGGGCAGCAGGGTGTAGCTGACGCTGCGGCCGACGTTGTTGCCCTGGCTGAGCACGAACCAGTCGGCCGAGCCGACGCTGTGGCCGTTGATCAGGGTCTGGGTGAGGCTGGGGCTGGTGCCGCGCAGGCTGACCCGGTCGGCCTCGTCGAAGCCGCCTTCGTCGGCGGAGGATGAGCTGATGTTCACGCCCGGCAGGCGCTGCAGGGTGTCGGCGACGTTGTGCGCCGGCAGCTTGCCCACGTCCTCGGCGGTGACCACCTCCAGGCGCGCGTCGGCCTCGCGCTTGGTGTCCAGCGAGCGTTCCATCGAGCCGCGGATGCCGGTGACCACGACCGTGTCCAGCTCGGTGGCCCGTTCCCCCGCATCCTGGGCTTGCGCGCCGGCGGCCACGGCCAGGCTGGCAAGGATCGCCGCGCTCAGTGCTGACTTGCAGTACTTCATGATGTCTCTCCCATCATCGGTTTGGTTGTGCCGGCATGCCGGCAACGGACTGCATCAGGTGCGACGGAACGGCACGACCGCTCGACTCCGCGGCACGACTACACCCGGCGCCTGGCGCGCCGTTCCACTCACTGCTCCACGAATTCCGAACCCAGGTACCAGCTGGCGGCGCCGATCACGCCCAGCTGCCCGTGCTCGACCAGCTTCACCGAGACCCGCTCCAGCGCCTCGCGCATCGAACCCTTGTTGAGGAAGCGCTCGCGGAAGCGGCTGCCGGCGAGGAAACGGCCGATCTGCGGCAGGATCCCGCCGGCCAGGTACACGCCGTGCACGCCGTACAGCAGGGCCATGTCGCCGACCGTGCTGCCGAGCAGGCCGCAGAACACCTCCAGCGCCTCGCGTGCCAGCGGGTCGCCGCCGCCCAGCGCGGCGGCGGTGATCTCGCCCGGGCGCGCGTGCACCGGCGCGGCGCCGCGCAGCGCGCACAGCGCCTGGTACAGGTTCAGCAGGCCGGGCCCGGACAGCGCGTGCTCGATCGGCACGTGGCTGCGCTGGCCGAGCATGTGCTGCAGCAGCTGCATCTCCAGTTCCGTGCCCACCGCCAGCGCCGCCTGCCCGGCCTCGGTGGCCAGCACCACGCCGCGGCGCCCGGTGGGGATCCACACCGCCGCGCCCAGGCCGGTACCGGGGCCCAGCACCAGCAGCGGGCCGGGTGCGGCCTGGGCAGGGCCGCACAGCTGCAGCACCTCGCTGGAGCCGAGCTGGTTGACCGCGTTGGCCACCGCCTCGAAGTCGTTGATCAGGTGCACCGCGTCCAGGCCGAAGCGCTCGCGCAGTTCGCGCGGCGACAGCGGCCAGGGCAGGTTGTTGGTGATCACCGTGCCGTCGGCCAGCGGGTAGCCGGCGCTGGCGATCACCGCCACCGACACCGGATGGCGGCCGAGGCTGGCGATGAACTCGGCGAGGATGTCGCCGAGGCTGGCGTAGTCGGAGCAGCGGAACTTGCTGTAGGCCAGCACCTGTGGCGCGCCGCCGTCGCCGTCGGCGGCGACCAGGCTGATGCGCACGTGGGTGCCGCCGACGTCGGCGGCGATGAAGGGCGCGATGCGGGATTGGATCGATGCGGTCACGCGGGCTCCCGTTGGGCGGCATGGTTGGCGTGGGCGGCCATCCCGGGCGCCCACCGGACGGGCCGAGTCTTGGGTCATCGTGACAACGATGTCAACACTTCCCCCGGACTATCCCGGGGCGCTGGCCGTGGGTTGCGGCGGCACCCGGCACGAATCCCGGCATTCCCTCGTATTCAGCAAAAAACAGCCGGGTCAAGCGAGGCAGGGCGATGTTGCGGGGCAGCACCACGGATGCGCCGGACGGCGCGCGGGGCGGTTGACATCCGGGCAAGTCTCGCGGAGAGAATGTGACAACGTTGTTCCCACCTGGCTGGCGCCCGTCGCGCCCCCGGGAGCTGCGCGGGAACGGCATCCAGCCGCCGGGGAGGGCTCCACCAGATGTCCGCGACCACCGCCACGCAAGCGCGTTCCAGCCTCGCCGCCTCGATCGCCATCGTCGGCGGGCTGTTCTTCATCATCGGCTTCTTCACCTGGATCAACGGCCCGCTGATCACCTTCGTGCAGCTGGCCTTCGACGTGAGCGAGATCGCCGCGTTCCTGGTGCTGATGGTGTTCTACCTGTCGTACTTCTTCCTCGCCCTGCCGGCGTCGTGGATCCTGCGCCGCACCGGCCTGAAGAAGGGCCTGGCGCTGAGCTTGGCGGTGATGGCCGCCGGCGCGGCGCTGTTCGGCGAGTTCGCCCCCCGCCGCTGGTTCGGCGGCGCCCTGGCCGGGCTGTTCGTGATCGGCGGCGGCCTGGCCCTGCTGCAGACCGCGGTCAACCCGTACATCTCCATCCTCGGCCCGATCGAGACCGCGGCGCGGCGCATCGCGCTGATGGGCATCTGCAACAAGATCGCCGGCATCCTCGCCCCGGTGGTGCTCGGCTCGCTGGTGCTGCGCGGCATCGGCGACCTGGCGGCGCAGGTGCAGGCGGCCGACCCGGCGCTGCGCGCGCAGCTGCTGGAGGGCTTCGCCACCCGCATCCACGCGCCGTACCTGGCGATGGCTGCGGTGCTGCTGGTGGTGGCGGTGGCGGTGCTGTTCTCGCCGCTGCCGGAGCTGCGCAGCGAGGAAGCCAACGCCACCCCCGCGCACGCCGGCGGCGGGGGGCCGCGCAGCATCTTCGGCTTCCCGCACCTGTGGCTGGGCGTGGCCTGCCTGTTCGCCTACGTCGGGGTGGAAGTGCTGGCCGGCGACGCCATCGGCACCTACGGCCACCCCTTCCCCCTGCCGCTGGACCAGACCAAGTTCTTCACCTCCTTCACCCTGGCGGCGATGCTGCTGGGCTACCTGGCCGGGCTGGCGCTGATCCCGCGGGTGTTCACCCAGGAGCGCTGGCTGAGCGTGTCGGCGGTGCTGGGCGTGCTGCTGTCGCTGGGCGCCCTGCTGACCCATGGCTACGTCTCGGTCGGCTTCGTGGCCGCCCTCGGCTTCGCCAACGCGATGATGTGGCCGGCGATCTTCCCGCTGGCGATCCGCGGCCTGGGCCGCTTCACCGAGACCGGCTCGGCGCTGCTGATCATGGGCATCGCCGGCGGCGCGGTCATCCCGCAGGCGTTCGCCGTGCTCAAGCAGTACTTCCACTTCCAGTGGGTGTTCGCCGCGCTGGGCGTGCCCTGCTACCTGTACATCCTCTACTACGCCCTGCGCGGCCACCGCGCCGGGCTGCCGGCCGGTCGCTGATCGCGCATCATGGACACGGTTTCCAGGAAGACGGACGGCATGCGCAGGCCCACCATCAAGGACGTCGCGGAACGGGCGAAGGTCTCGCTCAAGACCGTGTCGCGGGTCATCAACAACGAGCCTTCGGTGATGCAGGCGACCCGCTCGCGGGTGCTGGCGGCGATCGCCGAGCTGGACTACGAGCCGGACGCCACCGCGCGCAACCTGCGCAGCGGCACCCCGTTCGTGATCGGGCTGGTGTACGACAACCCCAACCCGTACCACATCATCGCGGTGCAGAACGGCGTGCTGGCGGCCTGCCGCGAGACCGGCTTCGGCCTGCAGATCCATCCGTGCGACTCGACCTCGCCGCTGCTGGCCGAGGAGCTGGCCGAGCTGGTGCAGCGCTCGCGCCTGGCCGGGCTGGTGCTGACCGCGCCGATGTCGGAGCGGCCGGACCTGGTGGCGGCGCTGGTGGCGCGCGGCATCCGCGTGGTGCGGATCATCGCCGCCACCGAGGACCCTGGCGATGGTCCCTGCGTGCATATCGACGACCGCGACGCCGCCTACGAGATCACCGAGCACCTGATCCAGCTTGGCCACCAGCGCATCGGCTTCCTCTGGGGCGGGCCGCAGCACCGCTCCTCGGCCGAGCGCTACGCCGGCTACGAGGCCGCGCTCAACGACTACGGCATCACCCTGGACAAGCACCTGGTGATTCCGGGCGACTACACCTTCGACGACGGTTTCCGCGGCGCGCGCCGGCTGCTGGCGCTGCGCGAGCCACCCACGGCGATCTTCGGCTCCAACGACGAGATCGCCGCCGGCGTGCTGGCCGCGGCCAAGTCGGTGGGGCTCAACGTGCCCTACGACCTGTCGATCGCCGGATTCGAGGACAGCCCGTTCTCGCGCCAGTCCTGGCCGGCGCTGACCACCGCCAAGCAGGCCACCGAGGACATCGCCCGCCATGCCGCGCGGCTGCTGATCGGCAGCCTGCGCCAGGACGCGTACGCCGAACACCCGCTGGGCCTGTCCAACCAGGGCTTCGTGCCGCAGCTGGTGGTGCGCGGCTCCACCGGCCCGGCGCCGCTGCCGCGCGCCCGCGCCGCTTCGCCATCCTCCGACGAGGCCTGAACCCGCCATGGCCCTGCCCGCGCAAGACCAGACCCTGATGTTCCGCGAGGCCGCGCAGGCGGCCGAGGTGGTGGCCGCGCAGCTGCGCCGCAACCACGATGCCGTGGCCGCGCTGGCTGCGCGCCTGCGCGCGGACACGCCGCCGTTCGTGGCCACCTGCGCGCGCGGCAGCTCCGACCATGCCGCCACCTACGCCAAGTACCTGGTGGAGACCCGGCTGGGCGTGGTGACTGCCTCGCTGTCGCCCTCGGTGGGCTCGGTCTACGCCGCGCCACTGCGGCTGCGCGGCGCGTTGTTCCTGGCGATCTCGCAGTCCGGGCGCAGCCCGGACCTGCTGCGCAACGCCGAGGCCGCGCGCGCGGCCGGCGCCTGCGTGGTGGCGCTGGTCAACGTCGAGGATTCGCCGCTGGCTCGGCTGGCCGACGCGGTGCTGCCGCTGGGCGCCGGGCCGGAGCGCAGCGTGGCGGCGACCAAGAGCTACCTGGCCTCGCTGGCGGCCATCGCCCAGCTGGTCGCGCACTGGAGCCAGGACGCGGCCCTGCTGCGCGCGCTCGAGGCGCTGCCGGACGCGCTCGCGGAGGCGTGGGCGCAGGACTGGTCGCCGCTGGTCGATGGCCTGGCCGATGCGCACAACCTGTTCGTGCTCGGCCGCGGCCTGGGCCTGGCCGGGGCCCAGGAAGCGGCGCTCAAGTTCAAGGAAACCTGCGGCCTGCATGCGGAGGCCTACAGCTCGGCCGAGGTGCGGCACGGGCCGATGGCGCTGGTCGGCCCGGGCTTCCCGGTGCTGGCCTTCGCCCAGCCCGACGCCACCGGCGCCGATGCCGGATCGGCCGCCGCGCAGTTCCATGCGCGCGGCGCACAGGTCTGGCTGGCCGCCGCCGATGCCAGCGCCGGCGGCGCCGGCACGGCGCTGCCGCTGGCCGCCGCGCCGGACCCGGCGCTGGCGCCGCTGCTGGCGGTGCAGAGCTTCTACCGTGCGGTCAACGCGCTGGCGCTGCGGCGCGGGCACAACCCGGACCTGCCGCCGCACCTCAACAAGGTCACGGAGACGGTGTGATGGCCACCCAGGCCCTGGTGAACGGCCGCGTCCTGCTGGACGACGGCTTCCATGACGACGTGGCGGTGCTGGTCGACGGCAGCGGCCGCATCCAGGCGCTGGTGCCCGAGGGCCAGGCGCGGATCAAGGCCGGCAAGGTGCGCGACCTCGGCGGCGGCTGGCTGCTGCCGGGCTTCATCGACGTGCAGGTCAACGGTGGCGGCGGCGTGCTGTTCAACAACGACACCCGTCCCGAGGCGATCGACGCCATCGGCCGCGCGCACCGCCGCTACGGCACCACCAGCTTCCTGCCGACCCTGATCAGCGACACCGCCGAGGTGATGGAGCGCGCCATCGCCGGCACCCGCGCGGCGATCGCCGCCGGCGTGCCCGGGGTACTGGGCATCCACCTGGAAGGCCCCTACCTGGCGCCGGCGCGCAAGGGCACGCACGACGCCAGCCGCTTCCGCGTGCCGGACGCGGCCGAACTGGCCATGGCCACCTCGCTGGACAACGGCATCACCCTGGTCACCCTGGCGCCGGAGCAGGTGCCGGCCGACACCATCCGCGCCATGGTCGCGCGCGGGGCCATCGTCTGCGCCGGGCATACCGCCGGCACCTACGAGCAGGTCCGTGCCGGGCTGGAGGCCGGGGTGCGCGGCTTCACCCACCTGTACAACGCGATGTCGCCGCTGCAGGGGCGCGAGCCGGGCACGGTCGGCGCCGCGCTGGAAAGCCGCGAGGCCTACTGCGGGGTCATCGTCGACGGCGTGCACGTGCATCCGGCCAGCCTGCGCGTGGCGCTGGCGGCCAAGCCGCGCGGCACCCTGTTCCTGGTCACCGATGCGATGCCGATGGTCGGCTCCGACGATCCCTCGTTCGAGCTGTACGGCGAAACCATCACTGCGGTGGATGGCGTGGTGCGCAACGCCGCCGGCGCACTGGCGGGCTCGGCCCTGGACATGGCCACCGCGGTGCGCAACACGGTGCGGCTGCTGGGCCTGCCGCTGGAGGAGGCGGCGCGCATGGCCTCGACCTACCCGGCGCGCTTCCTTGGCGTGGATTCGCGGCTGGGCCGGATCGCGCCGGGCTGGCAGGCCGACCTGGTGCTGCTGGACGAGGCGCTGCAGGTGCAGGCGACCTGGGTCGCAGGCGCCGCTTCGGACGCCTGAGCGTCGCGGGGAGCCACGATGGCCCTGGCGCTGGTTTCCCGGTGAGTTCCATGGCGCACGCGGGCGTGCAACGCCTGGCCTCGGTCGATGCCCTGCGCGGGCTGACCGTGGCGGCGATGCTGCTGGTCAACAACCCCGGCGACTGGGGCCACGTGTATGCCCCGCTGCTGCACGCAGACTGGCAGGGCTGCACGCCGACCGACCTGGTGTTCCCGTTCTTCCTGGCGATCGTCGGGGTTTCCATCGCGCTGGGCGTGGTGCCGCGCGCGGAGGCTGGCGGCGACCGCGCCGTGCTGATGCGCGCGGTGGCGGTGCGCGCGCTGCGCATCCTCGGCCTGGGCCTGCTGCTGCACCTGCTGGCCTGGTGGTGGCTGGACCTGCCGCATTACCGGCCGTGGGGCGTGCTGCAGCGGATCGGCCTGTGCTTCCTCGCCGCCGGCGCGGCGGCGCTGTACCTGCGGCCGCGCGGGCAGTGGCTGCTGCTGGCGGGCCTGCTCGCCGGCTGGTGGGCGTTGCTGCGCGCCGGCGGCAGCCTGGAGCCTTACGCCAACATCGCCAGCCGCATCGACGATGCGCTGCTGGGTCCATGGCTGTACCAGCACGACGCCGCCGGCCGCGGCCATGATCCGGAAGGCCTGCCCACCACCCTTGGCGCGCTGGCCACGACCCTCCTGGGCCTGCGTGCCGGCGACTGGCTGCGCCACGGCCAGCTGCGGCGGCTGGCGGGCGCCGCTGTTCTGGCGCTGCTGCTGGGCCTGGCCTGCACGCCATGGATGCCCTGGAACAAGAACCTGTGGACGCCGTCCTACGTGGCGTGGAGCGGCGGCTGGGCGCTGCTGGCGCTGGTGGTGGCGCACGCACTGGTGGACCTGCGCGGCTGGCCGGCGCTGGGCCGCGCGTTCGGGGTCAATGCGATCGCCGCCTACGCGGGTTCGGCGGTGATGGTCTACGCGCTGGCCGGGCGCGGCTGGTGGGAGCCGGTCTACCGCGGCGTCTTTGCCGGATGGATGACGCCGCGCTTCGGGCCGTACCTGCCGTCGCTGGCGTTCGCCCTGGCCTTCGTCGGCCTGTGGTGGCTGCTGGTGCGCTGGATGGACCGGCGCGGCTGGTACCTGAAGATCTGAGCCGCCAGCTAGGCGTGGCAACGCGCGGCGCGCGCCAGCAGCAGGCCGCGCTCGCGGGCGTTGCCGGTCATCGCCGCGGCGCGCTCGAACTCGGCGCGCGCCTCGTGCAGGCGGCCGAGCCGGAACAGCAGGTCGCCGCGCACGCTGGGCAGCGGGTGGTAGCTGGACAGCTTGGGCTCGTCCAGCAGCGCATCGACCAGCGGCAGCGCCGCTTCCGGGCCGGCGGCCATCGACACCGCCACCGCACGGTTGAGTTCGACCACCGGCGACTGGGTCAGCCGCGCCAGCGCGTCGTACAGCGCCACGATCCGGTTCCAGGCGGTGTCCTCCGGCGCCAGGGCGCGGGTATGGCAGGCCGCGATCGCCGCCTGCAGCGCGTAGAAGCCCGCGCCGCCGCCCAGCCGCTGCGCGCGCTCGAGCGCCTCCAGGCCGCGCCCGATCAGCAGCCGGTCCCAGCGCGAGCGGTCCTGCTGCAGCAGCAGGACGGGCTCGCCGTCCGGGCCGGTGCGCGCGTGCAGGCGCGAGGCCTGCAGTTCCATCAGCGCGACCAGGCCATGCACCTCCGGTTCCTCCGGCATCAGCCCGGCCAGCACCCGGCCCAGGCGCATGGCCTCCTCGCACAGCGCCGGGCGCATCCAGTCGTCGCCGCTGCTGGCGGCGTAGCCTTCGTTGAACACCAGGTAGATCACCCCCAGCACCGCCGACAGCCGCTCCGGCAACTCCTCGCGGCGCGGGATCTCGAACGGCACCCCGGCCTCGGCCAGGGCGCGCTTGGCGCGCACGATGCGCTGGGCGATGGTGGCCTCGTTGGCCAGGAACGCGCGTGCGATCTCGCCGGTCTCCAGGCCGCCGAGCAGGCGCAGGGTCAGGGCCACGCGCGAGTCCTGCGGCAGCACCGGGTGGCAGGCGATGAACATCAGCCGCAGCACGTCGTCGCCGACGGTGTCGTCCAGCAGGTGCTCCGCGCGCGCGGCCACGTCCTCCTGCAGCTGCTCCAGCTCCCAGGCCACCTGCACGTGCTTCTCCTCGCGCAGCTTCAGGTGGCGCAGGCGGTCGATGGCGCGGTTGCGCGCGGTGGTCATCAGCCAGGCCCCGGGATTGTCCGGCACGCCGTCGGCCGGCCACTTCTCCAGCGCCGCCACCAGCGCGTCCTGGGCCAGCTCCTCGGCCAGGCCGACGTCGCGCACGAGCCGGGTCAGGCCGCCGATCACGCGCGCCGATTCCATCCGCCAGACGGCGTCGATGGTGCGGGCGATGTCGACCTGGTGCGGGTGCGGACTCATGCGCGGTGGATCACACCACCGCGCGCGGCGCGGAGCAAGCCGTGATGCGCATCGCATTGCGGCGCCCGGCCCTGGGGCCGGCGGCCGGACCGGCGGGAAGCGGCCATGGCCGGCGCGTGCCCCGGGCAGCCCGGGCAAGGCCGCCGCGCGCGGTGCCACCACGCGGCATGCACGCCATGCATGCGATCAGGAAGCTCCGGATCACGGGAAGCGGAGGCGGTGGTGGACGCCAGGCTGCTCGCACGGCGGTACCGCGATTACATTGCCTGCCTGAACGCGCGCGACTGGGACGCGCTGGGCCGGTTCGTCGATGCGGCCGTGGAGCACAACGGCAGGGCCCTGGGCCTGGCCGGCTACCGCCGGATGCTGGAGCAGGACGTGGCGGCGATCCCGGACCTGCAGTACGCGGTCGAACTGCTGGTGGCTGAGCCGCCGCGGCTTGCCGCGCGCCTGGATTTCCACTGCACGCCGCGGGGCCGCTTCCTCGGCCTGGACGCAGGCGGCCGGCGGATCCGCTTCGCCGAGCACGCGTTCTACGAATTCGCCGGCGAGCGCATCGCGCGGGTGTGGTCGGTGATCGACAAGGCGTCGATCGAGGCGCAGCTGGAGCCGGGAGCCGGCCGGTAGCGGCATGCGTCGCGGAACCGCGCGCGCCTGCCGGCTAGACTCGGCCATCGATCGCCGGAGGACGCGGGCATGCGGCAGTCGCTGGGCCTGGTATCGCTGGTCGTGCGCGAATACGACGAGGCGATCGCGTTCTTCGTCGGCACGCTGGGCTTCCGCCTGGTCGAGGACAGCTGCGTGCCGGAGCAGGGCAAGCGCTGGGTAGTGGTGGCGCCGCCGGGCGCGGACGCGGGCCAGCTGCTGCTGGCGCGCGCGTCCACCCTGGAGCAACGGGCGCGGATCGGCGCGCAGGCCGGCGGGCGCGTGTTCCTGTTCCTGTATACCGACGACTTCTGGCGCGATTGCCACGCCTACCGCGCCAGGGGCGTGGTGTTCGTGCGCGCGCCAAGGACCAGGCCCTACGGCACGGTGGCGGTGTTCCGCGACCTGTACGGCAACCTGTGGGACCTGCTGCAGCCTTCGCCGGCGCCGCGCGCCGCCGGCGATCCGCCCACGTGACCGCGGAGGAGATGCCATGACCCGTCGCCATGCCTCATGCAGCTGCGGCCAGCTGGCCCTGACCGCCGAAGGCGAACCGCTGCGCGTGTCGGTCTGCCACTGCCTGGAATGCCAGCGGCGCTCCGGCAGCGTGTTCGCGGTGCAGGCCAGGTTCCCGGCCGACGCGGTGGCGATCCGCGGCCAGGCCAGTGCCTACGCGCGCACCGGCGACGAAGGCACCTCGTGCACCTTCCATTTCTGCCCGCGCTGCGGCACCACCGTGTACTTCGTACCCGATGCGATCCCGGGCGTGGTGAGCGTCCCGGTGGGCGTGTTCGCCGATCCCGGCTTCCCGCCACCGCGCGTATCCGTGTACGAGGCGCGCAGGCACGCCTGGGTGCGCCTGTCCGGGGACATCGAGCACATCGACTGACCCGCGCTGCGCCGACCGGCGTCAGCGCCCGCCGTGGCCCGGTTCCCAGGGCGGATCGGCGAAGCGCTCGGCGAGGAAGTCGACGAACGCGCGCACCCGCGGCGGCACCAGGCGGCGTTGCGGCATCACCGCGTGGATGCCGGTGGCCGCGATCGGGTAATCGGCCAGCAGCTGCACCAGCCGGCCCCGGCGCAGGTCCTCGCAGACCTGCCAGGTCGAGTGCATGGCGATGCCCAGGCCGGCCAGCGAGGCGTCGTGCAGGGCCTCGCCGTAGTTGCTTTCCAGGCGGCCGCGCACGCGCACCACGATTTCGCCGCCGCGGCCGTCGCCGAACCGCCACACGTCCTGGCGGCCGTGGCGGCCCACCAGCAGCAGGCAGTCGTGCGCGGCCAGTTCCTGCGGCGTGCGCGGGGTGCCGCGGCGGTGCAGGTAGGCGGGTGCGGCGCACAGCACCCGCCGGTTCTCGGCCAGCCGCCGCGCGACCAGGCTGGAATCGCCCAGCTCGCCGATCCGCACCGCCAGGTCGAAGCCGTCGCTGACCAGGTCGCGCAGCTGGTCGTTGAGGTCCAGGCGCAGGGTCAGCTTCGGGTGCCGGGCCAGGAACTCCGGCAGCAGCGGCGAGATGTACTCGCGTCCGAACGAGGCCGAGGCGGTCACCCGCAGGGTGCCGGCGACCTCGGTGCCGGCCTGGCGCAGGCCCCCGGCCAGGGCCTCCAGGTCCTCGACCAGCGGACGGCCCTGCTCGGCCAGGGCCATGCCTTCGGGCGTGGGGTGCAGCCGGCGCGTGGTCCGGTGCAGCAGGCGCACGCCCAGTTCCGATTCCAGGCGCTTGAGGCGCTGGCTGGCCACCGCCACCGACAGGTCGAGGCTGCGCGCGGCCGCCGAGATCGAGCCGAGGTCGAGCACGCGCAGGAACAGGGTGATGTCGCCGATGCGGTCCACGGTCGTGGCGGGGCGGAAGGCCGCTCCACGGTTGCGCCGGTCGCGGCGATTGTCAACGGTCCGTTGAAAGTGCTTGCCGGATTGCGTGGTTCTTGCGGAAGCCGGACGCGCCTAGCCTGCGTCCGTCATCCCGATTCCGGAGGCTTCCGTGACTGCCACTTCCTCCCAGGGGCGCCTGCCGCTTGCCCTCTACGCCCTGACCGCCGGCTCGTTCGGCATCGGCTGCGCCGAGTTCGTGATCATGGGCCTGCTGCTGCAGGTCGCCGCCGACATGCAGGTCACCATCGCCGCCGCAGGACTGCTGGTGACCGGCTATGCGCTGGGCGTGACCGTCGGCGCACCGGCGCTGACCCTGCTGACCCGGCGCATGCCGCGCAAGGCGGTGCTGCTGGCGCTGATGGCGATCTACAGCGCCGGCAACCTCGCCTGCACGCTGGCGCCGGACTACGCCACGCTGATGGCCGCGCGCGTGCTCACCTCGCTGACCCACGGCACGTTCTTCGGCGTCGGCGCGGTGGTGGCCACCGGGCTGGTGCCGGAAGCGCGCAAGGCCTCGGCAATCTCGGTCATGTTTTCCGGCCTGACCCTGGCCACCCTGCTGGGCATGCCGGCCGGGGCCTGGCTGGGCCTGCACTTCGGTTGGCGCTCCACGTTCTGGGCGATGGTCGTGGTGGGGCTGGCCTCGCTGCTGGTGATCGCCGCGCTGGTGCCGCGCAGCCGCGGCGGCGATACGCCGGTGCCGCTGCGCGCCGAACTGGCCACCATCGCGCGTCCGCAGGTACTGCTGGGGTTGCTGACCACCATGCTCGGCTTCACCGGCGTGTTCGTGGTGATCACCTACGTGCAGCCGCTGCTGACCCGGGTGGCCGGCTTCGGCGAGGGTGCGGTGTCGCCGGTGCTGCTGCTGTTCGGCGCCGGCATGGTGGTCGGCAACCTGCTGGGCGGCCGCCTGGCCGACCGCCATCCGGTGCCGGCGCTGCTGGGAACGCTGCTGGCACTGGCGGTGGTGCTGGCCGGCATGGCCGTGGCGGTGCGCGCGCCGGCGGCGATGGTCCTGGCCGTGGCCCTGCTGGGCGTGGCCGCGTTCGCCACCGTCCCGCCGCTGCAGCTGCGCGTGCTGCGCCATGCCGCCGGCGCCGGACAGAACCTGGCCTCGAGCTTCAACATCGCCGCGTTCAACCTCGGCAACGCCGCCGGCGCCTGGCTGGGCGGGGTCGCGATCGAGCGCGGTCCCGGCCTGCCGGCGCTGCCGTGGCTGGCCTCGATCGTGACCCTTGCCGGCCTGGCGGTGGCGGCCTGGAGCGTGCGCCTGGAGCGGCGCGAAGCGCATGCCGCCAGTGCGCCTGCAGGCGGCATGCCCGAACGCTGCTGATCCGTTTCCCCTGCCACGGAGAACCCGCATGCAATCCCTCAGCCCGACCCGCTTTTCCGCCCCGATCCGCCGCCTTGCCGCGCTGCTGCTGGCCGTGGCGGTCGCCGTACCACTGCAGGCACAGCCGGTGCAGCCGGCATGGATCGCGACCTGGACCGCCAGCCCGCAGCCGCGCTGGGATGGCGACTTCGCCCTGCCGAGCAATCTTCCGTTCCAGTTCTTCGACCAGACCGTGCGCCAGGTGGCGCGGGTGAGCATCGGCGGGCCGCGGGTGCGGGTGGTGCTGTCCAACGAGTACGGCACGCGGCCGCTGCGGATCGGCGCCGCGCGCATTGCCCTGGCCGGCCGCGACGGCGCCATCGTGCCCGGCAGTGACCGCGTGCTGAGCTTCGGCGGCCAGGCGGCGGCGAGCATCCCGCCCGGCGCGCCGCTGCTGAGCGATCCGGTGGAGCTGGATGTGGCGCCGCTGTCGCATGTCGCCGTCAGCCTGTACCTGCCGGAACCGACCGCGCCGTCCACCTTCCACTGGGACGCGCGCCAGACCGCGTGGGTCGGCGCCGGCAACCAGGCCGGCGCGACGCGCATCGCCGCCGACGCGACCCTGGACACGCGCGTGTTCCTGCGCGACGTGCTGGTGGAGGCGGCGCCGGGCACGCGCGCGGTGGTCGCGTTCGGTGACTCGATCACCGACGGCAACATGGCCAGCATCGACGCCGATGCGCGCTGGCCCGACGTGCTGGCCGCGCGCCTGGCGCCGCAGGGCGTGGCCGTGCTCAACGCCGGCATCTCCGGCGCGCGCGTGCTGCGCGACCGCATGGGCGACAACGCCCTGGCCCGGTTCGAGCGCGACGTGCTGGCGCAGCCGGGCGTGGCCGCGGTGGTGCTGCTGATGGGCATCAACGACATCGGCTGGCAGGACACCCCGCTCGGGCCTGGCGAGCGCTCCGCGGATGCGGAGGAACTGATCGCCGGCTACCGCCAGCTGATCGCGTGGGCCCGCGCCCGCGGCGTGCGCATCGTCGGCGGCACGCTGACCCCGTTCGAGGGCGCGCTGGAGCAGACCCCGCAGCACGGCTACCACAGCGCCGCCAAGGAACGCATCCGCCAGCAGGTCAACGCCTGGATCCGCGACGGCGGCGAGTTCGACGCGGTGCTCGACTTCGACGCGCTGCTGCGCGACCCCGCCCGGCCCACGCGCTTTTTGCCGGCATACGACTCCGGCGACCACCTGCATCCGGGCGATGCCGGCTACCGGGCGATGGGAGAGGCCGCGGACCTGAGGCTGCTGCTGGGCGGGGACCGGGCGCCACTGGCCGCGCCGGCGCGGCAGCGCCGGCCGCGGCGCTAACATGGCCCGCGCGCGCGGACGGCGCGTTGCGCTCGATGGAGGATGCGGTGGGCGATTTCCTGTGGGTGGGACTTGGGGGCTGCATGGGCGCGGTCGCGCGCTACGCGGTGGCCCTGGCCATGGGCCAGGCGGCGATGCAACGCTTCCCGTGGCCGACCTTCGCGGTCAACGCCGCCGGCTGCCTGGCGATCGGCCTGCTGGCGGGGCTGTCCACCCGCGTGCCGGTACCGGCGCAGCTGCGCCTGTTCCTGGTCACCGGCCTCCTCGGCGGCTTCACCACGTTCTCCGCGTTTGGCCTGGAGTCGCTGCAGCTGCTGCGCCGCGGCGAGCCCGCGCTGGCCGCGGCGTACGTGGCCGGCAGCGTGGCCGCGGGCCTGCTGGCGGTGTGGCTGGGCTGGCGCCTGGCCGGCGGCGCGCAGGCCTAGCCCGCACGCCGCCGCCGCGCACCGGCGCTCAGCCGCGGCTGGCCAGGGTCTGGCGCAGGCGTTCCTCCTGCTCGCGCAGTTCCGGGGTGAACTCCGGCCCGAAGTCCTCGGCCTCGAATACCGGCCGGATCTCGATTTCGCTGTCCTCGGGCATCGGGTTCGGGCAGCGCCGCACCCACTCGATCGCCTCCTCCATCGAGCGCACCTGCCACAGCCAGAAGCCGGCCACCAGCTCATGGGTCTCGGTGAACGGTCCGTCGGTCACCGTGCGGGTGCTGCCGGAAAAGCGCACCCGCACGCCGCGCGAGCTGGGGTGCAAACCCTCGCCGGCAAGCATCACCCCGGCCTTGACCAGTTCCTCGTTGTAGCGGCCCATGTCGGCCAGCAGCTGCCCGTCGGGCATCGCCCCGGCCTCGGAGCTTGGGGTGGCCTTCACCATCACCATCACGCGCATGTCGGTGTCCTCCTGGGTGGATGGCCGCGGCGCCCGCCGTCGCGGTCCTCGCAGCTGCGACGCATGGAGCGCGCCGGATTCGACAGCCGCCTCAGTACTCGACGATCGGCCTGAAGCCGCCCCAGAACATGCGCTGCCCGTCGAACGGCAGGGTGGCCGGGTCCATGCCGGCGATGCGCTTGTCCTCCATCACCGCGGCATCGATGCGGTCGCGGTCCTCGCGCGAGGCATAGCGGATCCAGGCGAACACCACCACCTCGTCCGGCCTGAGCTGCACCGCCTGCGGGAACGAGGTCAGCTTGCCGGGCTGCACGTCGTCGGCGACGCATTCGACGTATTCCAGCGCGCCGTGTTCCAGCCAGACCTTGCCGGCCTGTCCGGCGATCGCCCGGTAGTCCTCGATCCGGTCACGGGGCACCGGCAGCACGAAACCATCCACGTAAGCCATTGCCATTTCCTCCTCGGTTGCGCGGGGCGGCCGCCCCGCCTGGTGCGACGGATGGAAACGCGCGGATTCGACGGCGGCCGCGGTGCGCGGGCTGGCGTGGCGCTAGCCCGCGTCGCGGCGCAGGGTGCGCGCGGCGGCGATCGCCCGCACCCGCGCGCGGCGCAGGGCGGCGCCGACCTGGGGCCCGGAGATGCCCTCGGCCAGCGCCAGGTCGCGCGCGTTCACCGCCGCGGCCGCGGCATGCAGGCGCTGCAGTTCCGGACCCTGCGGATAGACGTCGTCCTCGTGGCCCAGGCGGCCGCGCTTGTCGGCCTCGCAGCACAGCGCGATGCGGGCCACCTGCGCCGGCTGGCGGAAGGCATCGCAGCGCTCCAGCAGTTCCAGCACGGTGTCGTCGCGCAGTTCGCCCAGGCGGTGCACGTTGAGGTGCTCGCGGCACACGGCCTCGGCCAGCTTGCGGTGCGCGGCCGGCACCCGCAGGCGCTCGCACAGCCGCGCCAGCGGCTTGAGCCCGGCGCCTTCGTGGCCGATATGCCGCGGCAGCACGTGCGCCGGGGTCAGCGCCTTGCCGAGGTCGTGGGCCAGCGCGGCGAAGCCGACCAGGTCGTCGCCCGGCGCCAGCCGCGCGGCCATGTCGCTGACCAGTTCCTGGTGGACGCCGGTGTCCACTTCCGGGTGGAACTCGGCGCGCTGCGGCACGCCGTACAGCGCGTCGACCTCCGGCAGCACCACCGCCAGTGCGCCGCAGGCGCGCAGGGTGGCCAGGAACGCCGACGGCCGCGCCGCGGCCAGCGCCTTGCGCAGTTCCTGCCACACCCGCTCGGCCACCAGGGTTTCCAGTTCGCCGGCGGCGACCATGGCGCGCATCAGTTCCATGGTTTCCGGGGCAACGCGGAAACCCAGCGGCGCCAGGCGCGCCATGAACCGGGCGGCGCGCAGCACCCGCAGCGGATCCTCGACGAAGGCCGGGCCGACATGGCGCAGCACGCGGTCGCGGAGGTCGCGCGCGCCACCCCAGGGATCGACCAGGCGGCCGTCGCCGGCGCGGGCGATGGCGTTGATGGTGAAGTCGCGCCGCTGCAGGTCCTCCTCCCGCGTCACCGAGGGATCGGCGTCGACCACGAAACCGCGGTGGCCGCGTCCGCTCTTGCGCTCGGTGCGCGCCAGCGCGTGCTCCTCGCCGGTTTGCGGGTGCAGGAACACCGGGAAGTCCCGTCCCACCGGCTGGAAGCCGGCTTCGAGCATCTGTTGCGGGGTGGCACCGACCACCACCCAGTCGCGGTCGCCGGGCGGCAGCCCGAGCAGTTCATCGCGGACCGCGCCGCCGACAAGATAGGTTTCCATGCGCGGCATCCTACCGTGGCCGGCCGCCGCGGCCGCCGCGCACTATTGCGCCGCGGCCGGGCAGGCGAAGCCCTTGCGCTTGCCGCTGGTGCGGCCAAGCATGCGCTCGCCCAGCGGCAGTGCGTCGCCGTTGAGGCGCCAGTCGTAGATCACGCTGAAGGCCAGCACCCGCGCCACGTAGTCGCGGGTTTCCTTGTAGCTGATGGTCTCGATCCACAGGTCCGGGTCGTGCCCCGGGCGCTGCTGCAGCCAGCGCGCGGTCGGCGTCGGCCCGGCGTTGTAGGCGGCGATGGCCTGGTAGGTGGCGCCGTACTTGTCCTCCATCTCGCGCAGGTAGGCGCTGCCGAGGGCGATGTTGACCGCCGGGTCGTACAGGCTGTCGGCGCCGGCGTAGGGCAGGCCGGTGCGGCGCGCGACCGCGGCGGCGGTGCCCGGCAGCAGCTGCATCAGCCCGCGGGCGTTGGCCGGCGAGCGTGCCTTCGGGTTGAAGATGCTCTCGGCGCGGATCTCGGCGGCGATCCAGGCCGGGTCCAGGCCGTTGCGCGCGGCCGCGGCGCGGATGTCGGCGTCGTGGTGCAGCGGGAAACGCAGTTCGTACAGGCGCAGCTCGTCGGGGGTGCGGCCCAGCGAGAACACCGCGCGGTCGAACCAGCCCTGCTCCTGGGCCAGGGCAACGGCGATGCGGCGGCGGACGTCGTCGAAGCGGCCCACGGCCTCGTTCCATTCGCGCGTGGCCCAGCCGGCCTGGTCGATGCGGTACAGCGCCAGCGCCCGCACCAGGGCCGGGTCGCGCGCCACTTCCGCGCGCAGCGCCGCCGGTTCCTCCGGTTTCCACGGGCACAGCGCGTAGGACAGGCCGAGGCGGTCGGCGGCGAGGAAACCGTGGAAGGTGGCGGTACGCGCGGCCTGCGCCAGCAGCTCGCGCGCCTGCGCGGCCTGGCCGGTCTTCTCCAGCATGCGTGCCTCGAACCACTGCCAGCGCGGATCGGCGCGCTGCTTCGGCGGCATCTTCTGCAGTGCCGCCAGCGCCGCCTTCCAGTCGCCGCGGGCCATGGCCTCGCGCACCCGCCATTCGTGCAGGCGCTCGTCGTAGGCCGCGTCCGGCACCGCCTGCAGTCGGCGCGCCGAATCCGGCAGGTAGGAAGCCACGGTCCACAACGCCACCTGGTACAGCACCTGTCCGCGCTCGGCCTCGTCCAGGCCCAGCGCCGGCGCCAGCTGCGCCAGCTGGCGCTCGGCCGCGTCCGGATCGTTGCGCGCCAGCCGCGCCAGGCCGGCGGCAGCCACCTTGCGGCTGCGCGCGTCACGCGGCCATTGCGCCGCGCGCGGGTGCGGTGCCAGCACGAAGGCGGCGTAGTCCTCGGCCAGCCCGCGCCGGGCGTGCGGCAGGCCGCGGGCGATGGCGCGCATCACGCCCGGCTGGCCGGCGGCCACCGCCAGGTCGAAGCGCTCCCAGCGCAGCGCCTCGTCCAGGCCGCCGCGCCGCTCCAGCGCCGCGATCACGGGGTCGCAGGCGTCCGGCAGCGACTCGCCGGTGCGCCAGATCGCCTGCGCCTCGCGGTTCCAGTCCGGGCCGTGGCGGCCGAGTTCGTGCAGCGCGGTCAGCCGCGCGCAGCGCAGGGCCACGTCCTCCACCGGGCGCCAGTCGGCCAGCAGGTCGGCCCACTGCTTGCGGCGCGACAGCGAGGCCAGCCACAGCGGGCGCAGCGCCGCGGCCACCGCCTGGCCGTCGTGGCGCTGCAGGAAAGCGCGGACCTCGGCCGGGTCGGCGCGGTCCAGGTCGCGCGACAGGCGCGCGTACTCGATCCAAGGCCAGCGCGGATCCGCGCGCAGGGCCGGCGAGGCCGCCACCGGCTCGCCGCGCCGGGCAGCGGCGATGGCGGCGCTCACCGCGGCATCGGCGGCGGCATCCGGCAGCGCCTGCGCCTGGGCCGCGCCGCACAGGGCGGCCAGCAGCCACAGCAGCGGCGCCAGGGCCGGGTGGTTGCGCGCGATGGACGGGAAAGCGAAGCGGGGGGTGGTGGGGGGAGACGACATGCGCTCGAATATACGCAACGCGCCTGAATGGCCGTGACGAAGCGGCCGCGCGCGGCGGCGTCCACGGCCGGCGCATCGACAGGAGCACGCCGTGTCGCCGTGGATGTACCTCGGATTCCCCCTGCTTGGCCTGGCCGCAGGCCTGCTTGCCGGCCTGCTGGGCATCGGCGGCGGGCTGGTGATCATCGCCGCGCTGGCGTGGATGCTGCCGCTGTTCGGCATCCCGCAGGAAGCGGCCATGCACGCGGCCCTGGCCAGCTCGCTGGCCAGCATCGTGCTGACCGGCCTGTCGTCGGCGCGCGCCCATGCACGCCGCGGCAGCGTGCTGTGGCCGACGGTGGCGTGGATGGTGCCGGGCCTGCTGCTGGGCGGTTGGCTCGGCAGCGGCCTGGCGGTGGCGCTGGATGATTCGGTGCTGCGCTGGGTGGTAGCGGGGTACTGCCTGCTGGCGGCCTGGCAGATCGGTTTCGGCGCCACCCGCGCGCCGGCCGACGGCAGCGAGGTGGCGCCGCCGCGCGGCTGGCCGATGACCCTGGCCGGCGGCGGCATCGGCGCGATGTCGGCGGTGGTCGGCATCGGCGGCGGCAGCATGACCGTGCCGCTGCTGGTATGGCGCGGGGTGCGCCCGGTGCGCGCGGTGGGCACGTCCAGCGCCTGCGGCGTGGCGATCGCGGTTTCCTCGGCCGCCGGCTACGCCCTGCACGCGCCGCCGGGCGCGTTGCCGCAGCACGCGTTCGGCTACGTCTACCTGCCGGCGGCCCTGGGCGTGGCCATGGCCTCGGTGCTGGCGGCGCCGCTGGGCACGCGGCTGGCGCATGCAATCAGCGGCCAGGCCTTGCGCAAGGTGTTCGCACTGTTCCTGCTGCTGGTGGGCGTGAGCGTGGCGCTGTCGGGCTGAGCGGCGATCAGCCGCCACCGCAGTCGCGGGACATGCGCGCGTCGATGCGCGCCTGTTCGGCGTCCAGCGCCTGGCGTTCGCTGGGCATCCGCCCGTGGTAGACGCGCAGGATCCCGTAGCGGCGGTCGGACAGTCGCGCGCAGACCTCTTCCTGCGGCAGGCGCTCGCACGGGTCCTGCACCCAGGTGCCGGTGGCGACCAGCGCCGTGCCCGGATGGGGCGGCCGCACCGGCGGCACCGGATCCCGGCCGGGACCCGGACGGGCCGCGGGACGCGGCGGATGCAGCCGCGGCGGCGGGGCGCGCCCTGCCACCCAGAGCGGCACCCAGCGCGGCGTGCCCTGCGGCTGGTCGCTCAGGTAGCGCTCGCCGTCGGGAGCGGTGCAGGCGTACATCGGCTCCGGGTCCTGCACCCGGACCACGTGCACGATGCTGCGTGGCGGCGGCGCGGGCTGCGCCGGGGCGGGCGGCACCGGATTGGCCCCGGGCGCGGGGTCGCGCGGACGCTCCATGGTCCGCTGTTGCTGGCGCTCGCCGCTGCCGCAGGGCTGGTTGCCGAGGCTGACCGTGCCGTCGCTGGCGGTGCAGCGGTAGATGGTGAGCGCGTCGCCGGCGGTCGCGGGCGCTGCCGCCAGCAACGGTGCCAGGCAGGCAAGCAGGGCAGTCGTGGCCCCGGCAACCGCGCCTGCGCGATGACCGTGCCCGGGCATGGGCTCATCCGCGCAGGACGGCGCCGTCGAGCGCGGCGCGGATCGGGGTGGGGCGGTCGAGGCCGCCGGTTTCCCCGCCGACCACGCCGTCGATCCCGCCCAGCAGGGCCGGATCCAGTTCGTGCCGGGCGTAGGCCGGCGGCCGTCCGGCGAGGTTGGCGCTGGTGGAGACCAGGGCTCCGCCGAAGGCCTCGCAAAGCGCCACCACCTCCGGATGCGCGCTGATGCGCACCGCCAGGCTGCGGTGGCTGCCGGTCACCCACGGCGGCGCCAGCGACGTGGCCGGGATCGCCCAGGTGTTCGGGCCGGGCCAGCTGGCGCAGACCTCGGTCATGCGCCCGGCCGGCAACTGCGCCAGGTCCAGCCACGGCCGCACCGCTTCCAGCCCGGCGGCCACCACGATCAGGCCCTTTTCCACCGGCCGCTGCTTGATCTCCAGCAGGCGCATGACCGCCGCCTGGTCGGCCGGGTCGCAGCCCAGCCCCCATACGGCTTCGGTGGGATAGGCGATCACGCCGCCGCGCCGCAGCAGGTCCACGGCCGACGCGATGTCGAGGGTGTTCTCCATGCGCGGATGGTAGTACGCGGCGGTGTGCCCGGGATGAAGCCCGGCTGGCGGGAAACGCCCCTCCGGAAAAGGACGGGCCCGCTCGCACGGGCCCGCCTGGTTGCGATCGATGCCGCCGGGCTCAGAACGGCGGGGCGTCGTCGGCCGTCGCGCGCGCGGCCTTCCTGGCCGGAGCCTTTTTTGCGGCGGTCTTGGTGGCCTTCTTGGCCGGAGCCTTCCTTGCCGCGGCCTTCTTCGCCGGCGCCTTCTTCGCCGGCGCCTTCTTGGCGGCGAAACCGCGGCGCGCGGGCTTGCCGGTCTCGGCCAGCAGCCGTTGCACTTCCTCCAGGGTCAGCGAGGACGGCTCGCGGTCCTTGGGGATCTTGCCGTTGAGCTTGCCGTCGCTGATGTACGGGCCGAAGCGGCCGTTGAGCACCTGGATGTCGCTGCCCGGGAACTCCTTGATGATCCGGTTGCGCGCGATCTCCTCCTTCTCCTCGATCAGGAACACCGCCCGCGCCAGGTCGATCTTGTACGGGTCGTCCTCCTTCTTCAGCGAGGCGTAGGTGCTGCCGCGCTTGACGAAGGGGCCGAAGCGGCCGATGCCGACGCTCACCTGCTGGCCGTTGCTCTCGCCCAGGTTGCGCGGCATGTCGAACAGCTTCAGCGCCTCCTCCAGGGTGATGGAGTAGATGCTCTGGCCCGGCTGCAGCGAGGCGAACTTCGGCTTCTCCTCGTCCTCGACCGTGCCGATCTGCACCATCGGCCCGAAGCGGCCGATGCGCGCGCTGACTTCCTTGCCGGTCCTGGGGTCCACGCCCAGCACGCGCGAGCTGCCGGCGTCGGTGCGGTCCAGCGATTCCTTCTTCTCCTCGACCAGCTCCTTGAACGGGGCCCAGAAGCGCTCCATCAGCGGCACCCACTCCTCCTCGCCGCGGGAGACGGCGTCCAGCTCGTCCTCCATGCGCGCGGTGAAGTCGTAGTCCACGTAGCGGCTGAAGTGCCCGGCCAGGAACTTGCTGACCGCGCGGCCCACGTCGGTGGGCTTGAACGCGCGGCCTTCCATCTCCGCGTACTTGCGGAACAGCAGGGTCTGGATGATCGAGGCGTAGGTCGAGGGACGGCCGATGCCGTATTCCTCCAGCGCCTTGACCAGGGCCGCTTCGGTGTAGCGCGGCGGCGGCTGGGTGAAGTGCTGGTCGGCGTGGACGCGGTCCAGCGGCACCCGCTCGCCGGGCTTGAGCGGCGGCAGCTTGCGGCCCTCGTCCTCGTCCTCGGCGGACTTCACGTCCTTGCCTTCCTCGTACACCGCCAGGAAGCCGGGGAAGACCACGGTGGTGCCGCTGGCGCGGAACACGTGCTCGCTGCCGGCGGCCAGGTCGACCGAGACGGTGTTGAGGGTGGCCGGCACCATCTGGCTGGCCACCGCGCGCTTCCACACCAGCTCGTAGAGCTTGCGCTCGTCGTCGGTGAGGAAGCGGGCGACCGAGGCCGGGGTGCGCAGCGCGGAGGTCGGGCGGATCGCCTCGTGCGCCTCCTGCGCGTTCTTGGACTTGGTCTGGTACACCACCGGCTTGTCCGGCACCGAGGCGGTGCCGTAGTCGCGGGCGATCACGTCGCGGATCTCGGCCACCGCCTCCTGGGAGAGGTTCACCGAGTCGGTACGCATGTAGGTGATCAGGCCGACCGTGCCCTCCTCGCCCAGGGTCACGCCCTCGTACAGCTTCTGCGCCACCTGCATGGTCTTGCGGGTGGTGAAGCCGAGCTTGCGCGAGGCTTCCTGCTGCAGGGTCGAGGTGGTGAACGGCGGCGCCGGGCGGCGCTTGCGCTCCTTGCTGGCCACGTCGGTGACGTGCAGGGCGCCGCCGGCGGCCTGCTGGATGCGCAGGCGCGCAGCCTCGGCCGATTCGCCGTCGGTGATGGTGAACTGCTCGAACTTCTGCCCGTCCAGCTTGACCAGCTTGGCGGCGAACGGCTGCGCCGGGTGCGCCAGCTCGGCGCCGATGCTCCAGTACTCGCGCGCCTTGAACGCCTCGATCTCCTCCTCGCGCTCGACGATCATGCGCAGCGCAGGCGACTGCACGCGGCCGGCCGACAGGCCCGGCTGCACCTTGCGCCACAGCACCGGGGAGAGGTTGAAGCCGACCAGGTAGTCCAGCGCGCGGCGCGCCTGCTGGGCGTCGACCAGCGGCGCGGCGATGGTGCGCGGCTGGTTCATCGCCTCCTTGATCGCGCGCGGGGTGATCTCGGTGAACACCACCCGGCGCAGCGGCTTGCCGTCGAGCAGGCCGCGTTCCTTCAGGATCTCGGCGATGTGCCAGCTGATCGCCTCGCCCTCGCGGTCCGGGTCGGTGGCCAGCCAGATGTCGTCGGCCGCCTTGGCCGCCTTGGCGATCGCCTCGACGTGCTTCTCGTTCTTCTCGATCAGGTCGTAGCGCATGGCAAAGCCGCGGTCCGGGTCGACCGCGCCTTCCTTGGGAACCAGGTCGCGGACGTGCCCGTAGGAGGCCAGGACGGTGAAGTCCTTGCCGAGGTACTTGTTGATCGTCTTGGCCTTGGCGGGCGACTCGACGATGAGGAGGTGCTTGGGCATGTGTGAACCAGACAAGGGCGACGGTCCTTCCGGGACCGGAACGTGCGGGACGACGCGTGAAGAACGCGTTCCCCATAGATGTCGACGCCCGGGGGCGGGACCCCCGGGCGTCGGCCAGCTTTCTTTTTATAGGTGAATCACGCCCCGGCCGGCCGTGTCAAGCCGGCCTCCGGCGCGGCTCAGGCGGCCAGCGAGGCGATCACGCCGATCATGGCCACCAGCGCGACCAGGGCGCCGACCACCAGCAGGCCACCCAGGACCAGGACCACGATGGTCAGCGTGCCCAGCTCCCGGCGCTGCCATTCCGGGTGCTCGGTGAAGGCCCACTTGTCCACCACCAGGGTGTCGCAAACCATATCGTGCAAGGCCTGCTTGCGCTGGGTGAAGGCCGCCATCAGGTAGCCGATGCACAGGATCAGGCTGCTGAGGATGGTGGCGAAGTAGCGGCCGATGCCGCGCAGCAGGCTGATGCGGCTGCCGTCGGTGCGCACGACCTTGATGCCGATGGCCATCTTGCCGGGGGTGGCGCCGCCGCGCGAGGCGTGGAAGGCGGCGTAGTAGACGGCGGTCAGCAGGATCGAGAACAGCTGCACGCCCAGGTGCATGATCGCCGTGGCGGCGCCGGAGTCGTCGGACAGGGCCAGCGGCAGCGCGAACAGGGCCAGGACCATGCCGACCAGAGTGCCGGCCACGCCGACGATCACGCTGTCGATCAGGTAGGCGGCCACGCGCTTCCAGAACCCGGCCAGCACCACCTCGCCGGCGGCCTGGGGGGCGTAGTAGCCGGTGGCCGCCGCCACCGGGGCGGCGTAGGGCGAATAGGCCTGGCTGGCCTCGGCCGTGGTCCAGGCGTGGCCGCCGTCGTGGCCGTCCGCGGTGCCGGTCCCGGGGGCGGCGGTCGGGGCCAGCGGCTCCAGTTCCAGGCGGGCCTCGGGGGCGCTCCCGTGGTGGGGGCTGGTGACCTCGGCAAGGGCCGGTCCGGCCACCTGCTCGGGCGTGGCTGGCTCCAGCACGGGCTCAGCGACGGGCGCCACGCCGGATGCGGCGGTTCCGGGGACGATCGGTTCCAGGACGGGCTCCAGCACGGGTTTCAGCACGGGTTTCAGCACGGGCTCCGCGGGCTGCCACGCGGCCGGTTCGGCCGCGACGGGCGCGGTCGCCGGCGC
>NZ_ALIP01000128.1:0-17061 GCF_000283075.1 Pseudoxanthomonas sp. GW2 | reverse complement strand
GGCGACGGTGGCGGTGCTGTTCACCGTGGTGCCGGTGCTGTTGCTGCCGGCATGCCGCTGAGGTCGCCATGCGCAGGAGCCTGAAACAGCCCGTCCCCGACAACCGCAGCCACACCGTGGCCAGCCGGGTGGCGATCAAGCAGCACCCGCTGCATCCGATCCTGGTGGTGTATCCGGTGGCGGCGCTGACCCTGCTGCCGCTGGCGGACCTGCTCTACCTGTGGCTGGGCGATCCGTTCTGGGCGCAGGCGGCCTGGTGGCTGAGCGTGCTCGGCCTGGGCGGCGGGGTGTTCGCCGCGCTGTTCGGGATCGCCGACATGTTCCTCATCCGGGTGGTGCGCCGGCATGTCTCGGCCTGGATCCACTTCCTGGCGGGGGTGATGCTGCTGGCCCTGGCGGCCGCCGGGGTAAGCCTGCGCCTGCCGGATCCGGCCGCGGCCATCTGGCCGTGGGGCCTGCTGCTGTCCGGCGCCGGCATGGTGATGGTGGTGATCGTCGGCTGGCTGGGCGGGGCGCTGACCTTCCGCCATGGCATCGGCGTGTACGGCTACAAGGCGGCCGGGGAAGAGGGCGGCGACGATGCGCCGCCGGCGGCATGAGCCTCGGTGGCCGCGAGCGGGGGCGGGGGCAGGTCGCCGAAGGTGTGCGGCTTGGCCCCGGTCAGCGCGGCCAGCGCCAGCAGGAGCAGCAGCGGCAGCCAGCCCACGATCCGGTAGAAGCGGGCGCTGTGGCGGTCCTGGCCCTGGCCCAGCGCGTACAGGTGCAGGCCGAAGTAGAGGTGCAGCAGCACCGCGGCCATCACCACCAGCAGCTTGGCCGCCAGCCAGGCCCCGAATGGGACCATGGCGATGAGCACCATGCCCAGGGCGATGGCGACCAGGCCGGCCGGAGTGGCGATGCGGAAGAACAGCAGGTTGGCCACCGGATTGAAGTAGGCCGGGTCGGCATCGCGGCCGCCGCGATGGCGGGCCACGAACAGCCGCGGCAGGAAGAACAGCCCGCAGAACCAGACCAGCACCGCGCCGATGTGCAGCAGCTTGAGCCAGAAGTACACGCGCGCTTCCTCGCCGGCCGGGACCAACGGCAGCCTACGCTGCCGCGCGCGAAGCAGGCGTGGGCGGTGCTCGTCGCCCTGGTGGCGGCGGCATTGCCGCTCCCTGCCGCGGCCCTGGCCGCGCTGTGCCGGGCCCCAGGCGGCCTGGCCGCGCCGTGGGCGCCGCCGGGCGCATGGCTGCTGCCGCCGGCCTTGCTGCTGGTGCTGTACGCGGCCGGCCTGTGGCGGCTGGGACGGCGCGCGCCGGGGCGGGGGATCGCGCCTCCGGAGGCGGCCGGCTTCGTCGCCGGGATCGCCTTGCTGGCCTTCGTCCTCGGCGGTCCGCTCAACGCCTACGCGTGCTGGTCGCTGGGCGCGCACATGGCCCAGCACATGCTGCTGCTGGCGGTGGTGCCGCCGCTGCTGCTGGGCGGACGGCCCTGGGCGGTCATCTCCGGGGCCCTGCCGCGGTCGCTGGCGTGGGGGCTGCACCGGTCGCTGCATCCGGCCCTGGCCTGGCTGGCCGCGCGCCTGGGCCCGGCCACGGTCGCGCACGCGGCGGTCATGGTGCTGTGGCACCTGCCAGGCTCCCTGCAGGCCGCGGTGGCCAGCACGCGCCTGCACGAGGCCATGCATGCCAGTTTCCTGCTCGCCGGGCTGTGGTTCTGGGCGGCGTTGTGGCGGCGCATCCGCGACGCCGGCGCCGGTCCGGCACCGGGCGTGGTCGCCAGCGTGGCGCTGATGATGGTGATGGGGTTCCTGGGCGCGCTGCTGACCTTCGCCCCGCGGCCGCTGTACCCCCTGTATGCCTTCCGGGCCCCCGAGGTCGGGCTGGAGCCGCTGGCCGACCAGCAGCTGGCCGGGCTGCTGATGTGGGTGCCCAGCTGCCTGCCTTACCTGGCCGGCGCGCTGTGGCTGACCTGGAAGGGGCTGGGGCGCGCGCAGCGGGCGCCGGGCCGGGCAGGGCGCTGAACGGCCCGCCGGCGGGTGCCGGCCGGAATGCTGCGTAGCGCCGTAGGGCCCCGGATCGGGGGTATAATGACGCGCTTCCCCACACCCGGGTATGCCGATGCTGCGCATCAAGGCCGAAGCACTCACCTACGACGACGTCTCGCTCGTCCCCACCCACTCCACCGTACTGCCGAAGGACGTTTCGCTCGAGACGCGCCTGACCCGCGACCTGCGGGTGAAGCTGCCGATCGTCTCGGCGGCGATGGACACGGTGACCGAGGCCCGCCTGGCCATCGCCATGGCCCAGCTCGGCGGCATCGGCATCATCCACAAGAACCTGACCGTCGAGCAGCAGGCCAACGAGGTCGCCAAGGTCAAGAAGTTCGAGGCCGGCGTCATCAAGGACCCGTTCACCGTCAACCCCGACACCACCATCGGCGAGGTGCTGCAGCTGACCCGCGCGCGCAACATCTCGGGCGTGCCGGTGGTCGACGACAACGGCCAGCTGGTCGGCATCGTCACCAGCCGCGACATGCGCTTCGAGAAGAAGCTCGACGATCCGGTGCGCCACATCATGACCAAGAAGGACCGCCTGGTCACGGTCAAGGAAGGCGCCAGCGACGACGAGATCTTCCAGCTGCTGCACAAGCACCGCATCGAGAAGGTGCTGGTCGTCAACGACGACTTCCAGCTGCGCGGCATGATCACGGTCAAGGACATCCAGAAGAAGACCGACAACCCCAACGCCGCCAAGGACGCGCACAGCCGGCTGATGGTCGGCGCCGCGGTCGGCGTGGGCGGCGACACCGAGCAGCGCGTCGAGGCGCTGGTGGCCGCCGGCGTGGACGTGCTGATCGTGGACACCGCGCACGGCCATTCCCAGGGCGTGCTGGACCGCGTGGCCTGGGTCAAGAAGAACTTCCCGCAGGTGCAGGTGGTCGGCGGCAACATCGTCACCGGCGACGCCGCGCTGGCCCTGTTCGACGCCGGCGCCGACGCGGTCAAGGTCGGCGTGGGCCCGGGCTCGATCTGCACCACGCGCGTGGTCGCGGGCGTGGGCGTGCCGCAGATCACCGCCATCGACGACGTGGCCGAGGCGCTGCAGGACCGCATCCCGCTGATCGCCGACGGCGGCATCCGCTACTCCGGCGACATCGGCAAGGCGATCGCCGCCGGTGCCTCCACGGTGATGATCGGCGGCCTGTTCGCCGGCACCGAGGAGTCCCCGGGCGAGGTCGAGCTGTTCCAGGGCCGCAGCTACAAGAGCTACCGCGGCATGGGCTCGCTGGGCGCGATGGAGAAGGGCTCCAAGGACCGCTACTTCCAGGACGCCTCCGACGCCGACAAGCTGGTGCCGGAAGGCATCGAGGGCCGCGTGCCGTACCGCGGCCCGCTGAGCGGCATCATCCACCAGCTCGCCGGCGGCCTGCGCGCCACCATGGGCTACGTGGGCTGCGCCACCATCGAGGAGATGCGCAAGAAGCCGCAGTTCGTGGTGATCACCGGCGCCGGCCAGCGCGAGAGCCACGTGCACGACGTCACCATCACCAAGCAGCCGCCGAACTACCAGATCGGTTGAGGCAGGGGCCGGCCGCAGGGCCACCCGGCGCCACCGTCCACTGCACCCGAACCCCTCCATGACCGACATCCATAGCGACAAGATCCTCATCCTCGACTTCGGCGCGCAGTACACCCAGCTGATCGCCCGCCGCATCCGCGAGATCGGCGTCTACTGCGAGATCTGGGCCTGGGACCACGACCCGGCCGAGATCGCGGCCTTCGCGCCGAAGGGGATCATCCTGTCCGGCGGTCCGGAGTCGACCACGGTCGAGGGTTCGCCGCGCGCGCCGCAGGAGGTGTTCGATTCGGGCCTGCCGATCCTGGGCATCTGCTACGGCATGCAGACCATGGCGGTGCAGCTGGGCGGCGCCACCGAGGCCGCCGACCAGCGCGAATTCGGCCACGCCGAGGTCTCGCTGGTGGCGGCCGACCGCCTGTTCGAGGGGCTGAAGGACCACCCGGGTTCGCCGCCGCGGCTGGACGTGTGGATGAGCCATGGCGACCACGTGTCGGTGGCGCCGCCGGGCTTCACCGTCACCGCCAAAACCGACCGCATCCCGGTCGCCGCCTTCGCCGACGACCGCCGCGGCTGGTACGGCGTGCAGTTCCACCCCGAGGTGACCCACACCAAGCAGGGCACCGCGCTGCTGCGCCGCTTCGTGGTCGACATCTGCGGCTGCCAGACCCTGTGGACCGCCGAGCACATCATCGAGGACCAGATCCGCCGCGTGCGCGAGCAGGTCGGTTCGGACGAGGTGATCCTGGGCCTGTCCGGTGGCGTGGACTCCTCGGTGGTCGCGGCCCTGCTGCACAAGGCCATCGGCGACCAGCTGACCTGCGTGTTCGTCGACACCGGCCTGCTGCGCTGGCAGGAGGGCGACCAGGTGATGGCCACCTTCGCCGAGCACCTGGGCGTGAAGGTGATCCGCGTCGACGCCGCCGACCGCTACTTCAAGGCGCTGGAAGGCGTGGCCGACCCGGAGGCCAAGCGCAAGATCATCGGCAACCTGTTCGTCGAGATCTTCGAGGAAGAGTCCGGCAAGCTGAAGAACGCCAAGTGGCTGGCCCAGGGCACCATCTACCCGGACGTGATCGAGTCGGCCGGCAGCAAGACCGGCAAGGCCCACGTCATCAAGAGCCACCACAACGTCGGCGGCCTGCCCGAGCACATGAAGCTGGGCCTGGTCGAGCCGCTGCGCGAGCTGTTCAAGGACGAGGTGCGCCGCCTGGGCGTGGAACTGGGCCTGCCGCGGGAGATGGTCTACCGCCACCCGTTCCCGGGCCCCGGCCTGGGCGTGCGCATCCTCGGCGAGGTCAAGCCCGAGTACGCCGAACTGCTGGCCCGCGCCGACGCCATCTTCATCGACGAGCTGCGCAAGGCCGGCCTGTACGACAAGACCTCGCAGGCCTTCGCCGTGTTCCTGCCGGTCAAGTCGGTGGGTGTGGTCGGCGATGCCCGCGCCTACGAATGGGTGATCGCCCTGCGCGCGGTGGAGACCATCGACTTCATGACCGCGCACTGGGCGCACCTGCCGTACGAGTTCCTGGGCAAGGTCTCCAACCGCATCATCAACGAACTGCGCGGCGTCTCCCGCGTGGTCTACGACATCTCCGGCAAGCCGCCGGCGACGATCGAGTGGGAGTGAGCGGCAGTACGGTCAGACGCCAGTCTCAAAAAGCCCGCGTGAACGCGGGCTTTTTTGCATTCGCCCAGGAGCTTCTATTGAGTGACCTATCTGATTAGGTGCGGGTCTGGCTAGGTCATTACGCCGGTAGTTCGATGCACTGTGCGTGCCACGCCACCCTTTCAGGATACGCGCAGGTCGGCCTGTGTAAGGCTTGGTAGATTTTGCGTTGCTCGATGCCTATCACACATCGGTAGAATTGGGCAAACTTTGCAATCTAAAGTTGCGAAAGACCCACGCATGGTTTCGAAAGCGAGATCCTGACGCTTGTGACGAAGTCGCCGCGTACCTGAAGGCGGGAAAACGGACGGCCTGTCGCTTGACGCAGAGGGGAGAGATTCCGGCTTTCATTCCGGGGGGGGCGCTTGGTCCTTTCGCCGTTCAGAGTTGGATCGCTGGATCGCCGAAAGCATCAACAAGAAGAAGCCAGAGGCCGAGTGAGGGCGGACCAATTCATCCGCCAAATCATGTTCGGGGAAGAGCAGGGGGATTGCCGTTGTGAGGACACAGCAGCTTCTGACGCCGCACCAGAGCCAGTACGTTGCCTGGCTGCTAACCAGGCGTGCCGCGAGCGACTCGGTGGAGTCGTTGGCTTTGACCTTGGTCGATTCTCAAGTCGATCTGAATCCTCATCAGGTCGACGCCGCGCTTTTCGCGTGCCGCAACCCGCTTTCGCGTGGTGTGATCCTCGCCGACGAGGTTGGTCTCGGAAAGACGATCGAAGCCGGCCTGGTCATATCCCAGCGCTGGGCGGAACGGAAGCGGAAGATCCTCATCGTTGTCCCGGCCAACCTGCGCAAGCAGTGGCACCAGGAGTTGCAGGACAAGTTCGGCCTTCAAGGATTGATTCTTGAGGCAAAAAGCTACAACGCGATCCGTAAGCAGGACCGACAGAACCCATTTCTGTTCGCCTCTGGTCCAGTCATCTGCTCCTACCAGTTCGCAAAGGCAAAGGCTGACGATATCAAAGGCATCGACTGGGACCTGGTTGTACTCGATGAAGCGCATCGCCTGCGCAACGTCTACAGAACCAGCAACGTCATTGCCAAGGCTCTCAAAGAGGCGCTGTCGCATGTTCACTCCAAGGTGCTCCTGACTGCGACGCCGTTGCAGAATTCACTGCTTGAACTCTACGGACTGGTCAGCTTCATCGATGACCGCGTATTCGGAGACCTTGACAGTTTCCGCGCGCAATTCACTGGCCGGGAACAGGCTTTCAGCGGCCTGCGTAATCGGCTGGCCCCCATCTGCAAGCGCACCCTGCGCAAACAGGTGCAGCCCTATGTGTCCTACACAGCGCGCAAGGCCATCGTTCAGGAGTTCACGCCAACGAGCAAAGAGCAGGAACTGTCCAGGCTCGTCGCCGATTACCTGCGCCGCCCCAACCTCAAGGCTCTGCCCGAGGGGCAGCGCCAGCTGATTTCACTGGTGCTGTGGAAGCTGCTCGCGTCCAGCTCACACGCCATCGCAGGTGCACTCGAGACGATGGCCAAGCGCCTTCAGGGAGTGCTCGACGAAACGGCTGAAATCCCCGATCTCGTCGAGGAACTGGATGAGGACTACGAGTCGCTCGACGAAACCGCGGACGAATGGAGCGTTCAAGGCCCCGGCTCTACGGCGCTGAACCGCTCGGAGCGGGATGCCATCGCGCAGGAAATCAAAGAGCTTCGCCACTTCAAAGAGCTGGCCTCCAGCATCCGCGAGAACGCCAAGGGCAAGGCGCTGCTCACCGCACTGGATCGGGCTTTTGCGGAACTAGACCGGCTGGGCGCGGCGCGGAAGGCCATCATCTTCACTGAGTCCAAGCGCACGCAGGAATACCTCCTCAACTTGCTGGCTGACACGCCATACGGCGACGGCATCGTTCTATTCAATGGCACCAATAGCGACAAGCGTGCGCAGGCGATCTACAAGGACTGGCTCATACGCCACGAAGGCACAGACCGTATCACCGGCTCCAGGACCGCCGACACCCGTGCGGCACTGGTCGAGCACTTCAAGGAGCGTGGCAAGGTCATGATTGCCACCGAGGCCGGAGCCGAAGGCATCAACTTGCAGTTCTGCTCGCTGGTCATCAATTACGACCTGCCGTGGAACCCGCAGCGCATCGAACAGCGCATCGGGCGCTGCCACCGTTACGGCCAGAAGCACGACGTGGTTGTTGTGAACTTCGTTGATCTGAGCAACGAGGCGGACAAGCGCGTCTACGAACTGCTGTCGCAGAAGCTCCAGCTCTTCGAGGGCGTGTTCGGAGCGAGTGACGAAGTGCTGGGTGCCATTGGCTCCGGTGTCGATTTTGAGCGCCGCATCGCCGAGATCTACCAGAACTGCCGTGACCCGGATGAAATCAAGGCCAGCTTCGAGCAACTCCGGCTCGATCTCTCCGCTGAGATCAACGAGGAGATGGTCAGGACACGCCAGGTACTGCTGGAGAACTTCGACGAGGAAGTGCAGGAGAAGCTGCGTATACGGGCTGATGACAGCCGAAGCACCCGCAGCCGCTTCGAGCATATGCTGATCGAGTTGAGCCGTGCTGAACTGGGTGATTGCGCCAGTTTCGACAATGACGGCTTCAGCCTGCATCGTCAGCCTCAAGGTCTGTCAGAGGCTGACGTCAGCCTGGGCCGCTACGAACTGCCGCGCCGCTCCGGCGAAGCGCACCTGTACCGTATCAATCACCCGCTGGCCCTGTGGGCCGCGGAGCGGGCCAAGTCCCGCCAGCTGGGCAGTGTGAGGCTGGTGTTCGACTACGACGGATATGGGACCAAGGTCAGCACCCTGGAGCCCTACCGCGGCAAGAGCGGGTGGCTGACCTGCAAGCTGATTTCAGTCGAAGCCCTGGGCAATCAGGAGCAGCACCTTCTGGTCTCGGCCGTTACCACCGATGGGATCGCCCTGGCAGAGGACGACCCGGAAAAACTGCTGCGCCTGCCGGCCACCGAGCAGCCCGCAGAACTGCTCGACAGCGCGGAGTCTCCTGCGTTGACCGCCGATATTGAAAGCAGGCGAACGGCAATCCTGAGGGAAATCAACCAGCGCAACCTCGGCTACTTCGAGCAGGAAGTCCAGAAGCTGGATGCCTGGGCGGACGACCTGAAGCTCGGCTTGGAGCAGGAGATCAAGGAGATCGACCGCGAGATCAAGGAAGTGCGCCGAACCGCCGCGACCTCGCCGACGCTGGAAGAAAAGCTGTCATGGCAAAAGAAGCAGCGCGAACTGGAAGCCAAGCGCAGCAAGCTGCGCCGCGAGCTGTTTGCCCGGCAGGACGAAGTTGAAGCGCAGCGTAATGATTTGATCGGCCAGTTGGAGGTACAGCTCCAGCAGCGGGTCAAAGAGCGCACGTTGTTTACCGTGGAATGGGAGTTGAAATGATGTCTGATAAGGCCGAGAAGATGCCCCCCAACATATTGAAGGTGCGTGATGATCATCGGCCAGTGCTTTTTGAAGAAGGGGCCGAAGATGGCAAGTTCAAGATTTGCGACGGTTACGACGCCTCATGGGCTGGTGAAAATTTTGGTCCCAAGGAACTGCGCCGCCAGATCGAGCCTTGGCTCACCGCACTGTTCCAGTCCGAGCATCTTTCGCTACTGGCCGGCTCCGGACTTACCCATGCGGTGCATTACCTCGCCGCGGGGAAAGGCGCTGCCGGCATGGGCACACTGACGCTGAGCAGTCACCAAATCGAAATCGATCAAGCAGCAAAGAAAGCAGCGGAAGCGGCCGGGCGTAAGAAGGGCAATCTGGAAGATCAACTGCGCGTTGCCAACGAATTGCTGCGCGGCCTGGAGATTCTGCAGCAAGACAGCAAGGCCGAAGCTCTGCGCAACGAACTGGATATCGGCATGCGGATGTTCGCGCAGTCGATTTTGAGCAGCGAAGCGGGCATCGCAACAGCCGAAGAAGACAAGCGCGAGCAGGCGTTCAATACCCTCGTCACCTTCCTGATGAGCTTTGCCAGCCGCACTGGGGTACGGGACCGCCTGAATATATTCACTACCAACTATGACCGGCTGATCGAGGCTGGAGCGGAGCTGGCCGGCCTGCACCTGCTGGACCGGTTTCTCGGCAACCTCATGCCGATCTTTCGCTCTTCGCGCTTGGATCTGGATATGCACTACAACCCGCCCGGTATTCGCGGCGAGCCGCGCTATCTGGAAGGCGTGGCTCGCTACACCAAGCTGCACGGTTCGGTGGACTGGGTGCAAACGGGCAAGGACGTCCGCCGTATCAGCCTTCCGTTCGGAGCAGAGAACGTCGAACCCTATCTAATGGCGCCGGGCCTGGGCGCGGTCACAGCCCACCAACTGATGATTTACCCCAACGCTGCCAAGGATAGGGAAACCGCCGACTACCCCTACGTTGAGCTTTTTCGCGATCTCGCGGCCGCCGTGTGCCGCCCAAACAGCACATTGGTGACCTATGGCTACAGCTTTGGTGACGAGCATATCAACCGGGTGATCCGCGACATGCTCACCATCCCTTCGACGCATCTGGTGGTGATCTCATTCAACGATCCGCTTGGTCGCATCATGCAGACCTACCAGGAATTGGGCCGACCATCTCAGATCAGCTTGCTGATTGGCCCGGCGCTGGCCGACCTGACCACGCTGACCGAGCACTATCTGCCCAAGGCAGCCATCGATAAGACGACGTTCCGCATGAGTGAACTGCTCAAGCAGCGAATGGGGACAGGGCCACAGCCTGCAACGCGCTCCACCGCAGAGGCCAGCGCCTTCGACGGGAGCGATCTGGTATGAGTTTGTCACCGCTGGCCTATGCCGACTCCCTGCGCATCGGCAGCATCGACTTTGTCTCTCCCGACGAAATCAAGGTGCTGCTGGACATCGAGGCTCCCGACGGTGTGGCGCTCAATACAGGTACACCTCGCTCGTTTCCGCGCATCAACGGTTATGTGCTGATCCCCAGCGACGAGGGGCATCTGGTCGCCCAAGTCGAGTGGATCACCATCGAGCGCTCGCAGTACCCCAAGCGCAAGGGCATGCAGGACTTCGGCCTGGTGGACTTGCCTTATCCCCTGCGCAAGATGAGCCTCAACCCGCTGGGCGTATTGACGTACGAGGGCAAGAATACACAAGGGGAGGATGCTTATCGGTTTCGGCGCGGCGTCGAAAGCTATCCCACGGTGGGCGATGCTGTGCTGCTCCCCACGCACAATCAACTGCAGGCAATCGTCAAATCCGGCGACAACCGCCATGTGGTGATCGGTACCAGCCCACTAGCCGCCAATGCCGAGGTCAAGATCGACCCGGACCGCTTGTTTGGCCGCCATCTGGCGGTGCTGGGCAACACCGGCAGCGGCAAATCCTGCTCGGTCGCGGGGTTAGTCCGCTGGTCTTTGGAAGCAGCAGAAAAACAACGAGGTGCGAAACCTAACGCGCGGTTTATCGTTCTCGACCCGAATGGCGAGTATGCAAAAGCTTTTGAGGGATTGGGCGATGTGCGTGTTTATGCCGTCGAACCCAGTGAAGGCGTAGAGCAGCTGCAAGTACCTCTGTGGTTCTGGAATAGCGCCGAGTGGAGTGCGTTCACTCAAGCGAGCGAGCGTGCGCAACGCCCCCTGCTGCGCAGAGCACTCCGGGAGATGCGCAGCAGCTCCGATGTGGCCGAAGACACCATATTTGCCCTGCGTCGAAAAGTTAGCTCCATTCTCATCACCTTGAAGGCGCAAGTCCGTAATGGTGAAACTTATGAAGGTTGGAAGTTCGGTCCCAAGCTTCCGGTCTTCCTTGAGGACCTTGAAGCATTTTCCCAAGAGTTCGCTGAGCACCGTGAGAGTCTAGAATTTCTTTCCGCTCAAGTTCAGTCTCTGCTGAGTCGGCCGCAACAAACCTACCGCAAACAGAACGGCCAGACTGGATACTACGACTTTCCCGCAACTGCGGTTGAAGGAGTGATTTCCCATTTTCAGAGATTCCTTTCATCCATTGGCGGGGCCGTTTTTCAAGAAGGGCCAAACGAGGATGCGCCATTAAAGTTTGATGGAGCTCAGTTCGCTGATCATCTGGAGGCATTGGCGAACCAAGAAACAAACGCACAGTTTTTCGATTTTCTGATCATGCGTATCCGAACGATGCTATCGGATACAAGGGTAAAGCGAATTGTTACGGGCACTACCGAAACGTCCTTGGCTGACTGGCTTGAAAATCACATCGGCGACAACCAGGCATCCAACGGCTCCGTCACCGTCATCGACCTCTCGCTGGTGCCGGCGGAGGTGGTGCATATCATCACGGCAGTGATCGCCCGCATGACGCTGGAGACCTTGCAGCGTTACCGGAAGCTAAACCACGGCAAGACTTTGCCTACCGTATTGGTGATGGAAGAGGCGCATACATTCATTAAGCGCTACAAGGACGACGCCGAAAACCAAAACTCGGCCACCATCTGCTGTCAGGTGTTTGAAAAGATCGCCCGCGAGGGGCGAAAGTTCGGGCTAGGGCTGGTGTTGTCCTCGCAGCGCCCAAGCGAACTGTCGCCCACCGTGCTCTCCCAGTGCAATAGCTATCTGTTGCACCGCATCAGCAACGACCGTGACCAGGAACTGGTGCACAAGCTCGTGCCCGACAACCTGCGCGGCCTGTTGCGCGACCTGCCGTCGCTTCCCTCTCGTCATGCCATTCTACTCGGCTGGGCATCGGAGCTGCCGGTCTTGGTGCAGATGAGAGCACTGCCCGAGCACCATCGTCCGAAGTCGGATGATCCGGACTTCTGGGCGGTGTGGACAGGTCAAGGCAGTGACGGGAAAGTGGTCGAACGCAATGTGGATTGGAAGGTCATCGCGAATGACTGGCAGCAAGTTCGGCCTTCTGAAGATGTTCAAGATGAAGATTCGGAATTCTAATAATGGCTGGTAAGCAAAAACTTGAACTGACATGGATCGGCAAGGAGAAGCGGCCCAAGCTGGAGCCGCGCATCCTGCTGGAAGATCCGGAAAAGTCATATCACGCCAAGCATCGCGTGACGGACAACGACATCTTCGACAACCGGCTGATCTTTGGTGACAACCTGTTGGCGCTGAAGGCCTTGGAACAGGAATTCTCCGGCAAGGTGAAGTGTGTATTTATTGATCCGCCATACAACACCGGAAGCGCGTTTGCGCAATACGATGATGGGCTTGAGCACTCGATCTGGCTTGGCTTGATGCGTGACCGATTGGAGATCATCAAGCGACTACTGTCTGACGATGGATCACTCTGGATCACAGTTGATGATAACGAAGCCCATTACTTGAAGGTGCTTGGGGACGAAGTCTTTGGGCGCGCAAATTTCATCATCGATATATCGTGGCAAAAACGTGATGGGCCGCCCAACGACAGAAAGGTGGGCTCGGTACACGACCACATCCTTGTTTGGGCCAAATCTAAAGACAGCTCGAGCAAGAAGACCCTCGCGGAGGAGAAATTCAATCTAATGCCGCGGACTGAAAAGGCCGATGCACAGTATCAGGTGTTCACAGAACCGACTGGCCCAGACCCTCGTGGGCCCTTCAGGAAGATCGATACGACTGCTAACGGCAAAGGGGGGCGCTTTGTCCAGAGCTTGTATTATCCCGTGCGCAATCCATTCACAGGACAGGATGTTTATCCGAGAGAGGGAACCTGCTGGAGACACAGCAAAGAGGAAATGGAAAGACTTCAAGCAGAAGGGAGGTTGTACTGGGGAGTCAAGGGTACGGCAACTACACCCATGCGGAAGCTCTTTAAGTCTGAAGCAAAACAGGGAATGTCGGCCCCTTCAATCTGGACAGATTGTGGGCTAAATCAGCATGCATCGTCGCACATGGAGAGCTTGTTCGGGGAGAAGGCATTCTTTGAAACCCCCAAGCCCGAAGAGCTTCTTTATCGCATCGTCCACATAGCGACTAACCCTGGCGACATTGTTCTTGATTCATTTGCGGGCTCCGGCACCACCGGAGCGGTCGCCCACAAAATGGGCCGCCGCTGGATCATGGTGGAACTGGGCGAGCATTGCCACACCCACATCATCCCGCGCCTGAAGAAGGTTATTGATGGTGAGGACAAGGGCGGCATTACCGAAGCCGTGGGTTGGAAAGGTGGCGGGGGCTTCCGCTATTACCGCCTCGCGCCCAGCCTGATCGTCAATGACCGCTGGGGCAACCCGGTGATCAACCCGGAGTACAACGCGGCGATGCTGGCCGAGGCGCTGGCCAAGCTGGAAGGCTTTACCTATGCGCCGTCGGAAACGCACTGGTGGCAGCATGGCCATTCCAGCGAGCGGGACTTTATCTACGTCACTACGCAGAACCTGTCCGCCGGGCAGTTGCAGGCGCTGGCCGATGAAGTCGGCCCGGAGCGCAGCCTGCTGGTGTGCTGCGCCGCTTTCCATGGCGTTACCGCGGCCAAGGCGGCGGAGCGCTGGCCGAACCTGACGCTGAAGAAGATTCCGAAGATGGTGCTGACCCGCTGTGAATGGGGGCACGACGACTACAGCCTGAACGTGGCGAACCTGCCGGTAGCAAAGCCTGATCCTGTTGAGCCTGTGGCACAGGCTGAAGCGAGCAGAAAAAAAAGTAGAAAGGCGTCGGCTGCGGATGTGAGCCAGGGCGCATTGTTTGGTGAGGATGAATGATGAACAGCCGCGTTCTGCACGCCGTTACCGGTCGCCTGTCGTTGCGGCCGCCACAGGAGGAGTCGCTGAAGCGGCTGGCGCGCGCCATTGGGGCCGCGCCCGAGCTGTTGAGCCACGATCGGGAGGTGGGAGCCATTCTTTCCACGCTGAAGGCCGAGTTCCCCACGCTGCAGGACTTCGAGCGCGAGTTCCCCTCGCTGTGCTTCGCGCTGGCCACGGGCGTGGGCAAGACCCGCCTGATGGGCGCCTTCATCGCCTACCTGCATCTGGCGCATGGCATCAACAACTTCTTTGTGCTCGCCCCCAACCTGACGATCTACAACAAGCTCATCACAGACTTCACGCGCAACACGCCGAAGTACGTGTTCAAGGGCATCGCCGAGTTCGCGCAGCAACCGCCGCTGATCATCACCGGCGACAACTACGACCAGACCGGTGCGGCGGTGGATGAGCAGTCGATGGGCTTCGCTCACGACGTGCGCATCAACATCTTCAACATCTCCAAGATCAACTCCGAGGTGCGCGGCGGCAAGGAGCCACGCATCAAGCGGATGCGCGAGGTGCTTGGCGACAGCTACTTCAACCATCTGGCAAACCTACCCGACCTGGTGCTGTTGATGGATGAATCACACCGCTACCGCGCACAGGCGGGCATGCGGGCGATCAATGAGCTGAAGCCCTTGATCGGTTTGGAGTTGACCGCGACTCCCTTTGTCGAATCCAGCAAAGGGCCGGTGCCGTTCAAGAACGTGGTGATGGACTACCCGTTGGCACGGGCGATGGAGGATGGGTTCGTCAAGGAGCCGGCGGTTGTCACCCAGCGCAACTTCAAGGCCAGCAATCACACGCCCGAAGAGGTTGAGAAGATCAAGCTCGAAGACGGCGTGCGTCTGCACGAAACCACGAAGGTGGAGCTGCTGACCTATGCCCGCGAGAACGGCGTCAAAACGGTCAAGCCGTTTATGCTGGTGATTGCCCGCGACACTACGCACGCGGCCCAGCTCAAGGAACTGATCGAGTCGGACGCTTTCTATGAGGGCCGTTACGCCGGCAAGGTGATCCAGGTGGATTCCAGCCGCACCGGCGCGGAAGAAGAAGAGATGATCACGCGCCTGCTGGCCGTGGAGAGCGTGGATGAACCGACCGAGATCGTGATTCACGTCAACATGCTCAAGGAAGGTTGGGACGTAACCAACCTCTACACCATCGTGCCGTTGCGCGCTGCAAACGCACGCACGCTGATCGAGCAGTCCATCGGACGCGGCCTGCGCCTGCCCTACGGCAAGCGCACGGGCGTCGCGGCCGTGGATCGCCTGAACATCGTTGCGCACGACAAGTTCCAGGAGATCATCGACGAGGCCAACCGCGGCGACTCGCCCATTCGCCTGAAGCAGGTCATCCTCGATGCGCCCAGCGCCGACGACAAGAAGGTCAGCGTGCAGGTCGAGTCCGGGGCAGCGGCGCGTCTCGGTTTGACGGAAGCACCGGTAGTGATCACAGGGGCTTCAGCCACCGACAGTGGAGCGGAAGCCCCGGTGCCCAAACCGGTGTTCACCACGGAGGCGGAGAAGCAGGCCGCGCGCGTGGTCATGGACGTCATCGGCAAGTACGAGGTCAAGCGCGATCTGGTGCCCACCAGCAGTGCGTTGCTGAAACCCGAAGTGCAGAAGGAAATCCTCGCGGAGGTCGCGGAGCGGTTGAAGCCGCTGCAGGGCGAATTGCTGGCGGGCGTGGATGCATCAGCCTCCGCTCTTGATTTGTCGGCAGTGGTGGCAAAGACAACGGAGATCGTGGTGCAGCAAACCATCGATATCCCGCGCATCGCGGTGGTGCCGACTGGCGAAGTCACGACGGGCTTCCACGCCTTCAAGCTGGATGTGAGCCAGCTCCACCTCCAGCCGGGTGAGCGCGAGATCGTCGGGCAGATGCTGCGCACCAACGAGCAGTTCACCCTGGCCGCCGAAGTTGGGCTCAAGGAGCAGCGCCCGGAGGACTACATCGTCCACGCGCTGGTGGACTTCGACGACATCGACTACTTCACCCACGCCGACCTCCTCTACGACCTCGCCGGCCAGATGGTGCAGCACCTGCGCAGTTATCTGTCCGAGGACGAAGCCATCAGCGTCCTCGATCGTGACCGCCGCTTGATCGCACGGGAAATCCACGCGCAAATGATGGCCCACTTCTGGGAGGAAGCGACCGGGTACGAGGCGCAGGTCAGTCGCGGCTTCACCGAACTCAAGCCTTGCAACTACACCGCCACGGCAGGCCAGACGGCCCACCACTTCCGGGAGACCGTGACTGAGACCAGTCGCATCAAGCAGATGCTATTCGGCGGCTTCGCGCGTTGCCTGTACCCGCTGCAGAAGTTCGACTCGGATACCGAACGGCGCTTCGCCATCATCCTGGAGCGCGACGCGACGAAGTGGTTCAAGCCCGCGAAGGGGCAGTTCCAGATCTACTACAAGCTTGGCACCGAGCAGCCGGAGTACATCCCCGACTTCGTGGCCGAGACGGACGCGACCATCTTCATGGTGGAGACCAAGGCACGTGCCGACATTAACTCGCAGGAGGTTCAGGCCAAGGCCGCTGCCGCCATGCGCTGGTGCAAGTACGCCTCCGACCACGCGGCGAATGTAGGCATCAAGCCCTGGAAGTACCTGCTGATACCCCATGACGAAATCAACGAGTCGAAGCGATTGGCCGATTTCCTGCGATTTGAAGTGAAGGGATGAAGTGGGATGCCCATGCAACCGTTCCCCACTACACTATTTGCGACCTCGTCTCGAGGCCGCCTCCCTCGAAACACAGCAGGGGCTGGCACAGATGGCAGTCGAACGAGATGGCCTTGAGGCCCATGACCGCTTGCGCTTGGGGGGGGCTGGTCGCTATCGGCCGGAAGGTTGGCCTGACGGAAGAAAAGTTCACCATCCTAGAGCGGGTTCGTGACAGGACGCCCGCCGGGCCGCCACGGTTGATCAACCTCGATGCCAATGTCGTGTCCGAGGCGATGAGGCCGGCCCCGGCGCGACGTCATTGCCTGGCTGAACGATCGGGCTGTGGGGACCCTTTGCGTCACCACAGTCCCGCTGGCCGAGCTGCTGTTTTGCATCCAGGCACTGCTTTGCTGCCCGCAACGCCCAGTGGGCCACCTCTGGCGGACGTATCCATTGCCGGAGTGAATCGCCCCGTGTTTCGTAGACACCTTGCAGCCATAATCCA
>NZ_ALIP01000127.1:0-46274 GCF_000283075.1 Pseudoxanthomonas sp. GW2 | reverse complement strand
AAGCCGGTGCTGCTGAAGCTGCAGGCCGCCCTGGCCGAGGGCAAGTCCGGGCGCAGCGTCGGCCTGGACGAGGAGGAGCGGGCGCTGGTGCGCGACCTGTTCCTGCTGACCCTCAAGCCGGTGATGTACATCGCCAACGTGCTGGAGGACGGCTTCGACAACAATCCGCACCTGGAGGCCGTGCGCGCCCACGCCGCGGCCGAGGGCGCGGAGGTGGTGCCGGTGTCGGCGGCCATCGAGGAGGAGCTGGCGCAGCTGGACGACGCCGACCGCGACACCTTCCTCGCCGACCTGGGCCTGGACGAGCCGGGCCTGAACCGGGTGATCCGCGCCGCGTACAAGCTGCTGGGCCTGCAGACCTACTTCACCGCAGGCGTGAAGGAGGTCCGCGCCTGGACGGTGAAGGCCGGGGCCACCGCCCCGCAGGCGGCGGCGGTGATCCACACCGACTTCGAGAAGGGCTTCATCCGCGCCGAAACCATCGCCTTCGATGACTTCATCAAGTACCGTGGCGAGGCCGGTGCGCGCGAGGCCGGGCGCATGCGCCTGGAGGGCAAGGAGTACCGCGTCCAGGAGGGCGACGTGCTGCACTTCCGCTTCAACGTCTGATGTGAAAAAAAGTTGCCGGAAGCGTTGACAGATCGTTTCGACATGACCAGAATAGCGGGCTGTTTCACCCCGGTCGCATTTGAGCCGCGGTGAGGTCCCGGAGGGATACCCAAGCGGCCAACGGGGGCAGACTGTAAATCTGCTGGCTTACGCCTTCGGTGGTTCGAATCCACCTCCCTCCACCAGTTTTTGAAGAGGTAACACGGAACAACGAGGCAAGGCCCGGAGCGGTAGGCCGGGAAAGCGGTTCCCCTCGCGGGAGTAGTTCAATGGTAGAACCTCAGCCTTCCAAGCTGATGGTGCGGGTTCGATTCCCGTCTCCCGCTCCATTGCGCCGCCCCCGTGGTTCCGACAACAGGTTTCCTGTGCTCACGTAGCTCAGTCGGTAGAGCACCTCCTTGGTAAGGAGGAGGTCGATGGTTCGATTCCATTCGTGAGCACCACCATTCGCGGGGATTCCCCGCAGGAGGCCAGGCGCCACGGCGCCTGGCCGCCACCACAGCAGTCACCCAAACACGAAAACGTCAGCGAGATAGGCAGCCATGTCCAAGGGTAAGTTCGAGCGCACCAAGCCGCACGTGAACGTCGGCACCATCGGCCACGTTGACCATGGCAAGACCACGCTGACGGCCGCGCTGACGAAGGTCGGTGCCGAGCGTTTCGGCGGCGAGTTCCACGCGTACGACGCGATCGACAAGGCGCCGGAAGAGAAGGCCCGCGGCATCACGATCTCGACCTCGCACGTCGAGTACGAACCCCCGACCCGCCACTACGCGCACGTGGACTGCCCGGGCCACGCCGACTACGTGAAGAACATGATCACCGGTGCGGCGCAGATGGACGGCGCGATCCTGGTGGTGTCGGCGGCTGACGGCCCGATGCCGCAGACCCGCGAGCACATCCTGCTGGCCCGCCAGGTGGGCGTGCCGTACATCGTGGTCTTCCTGAACAAGGCGGACATGGTGGACGACGCCGAGCTGCTGGAGCTGGTGGAGATGGAAGTCCGCGAGCTGCTGAGCAAGTACGACTTCCCGGGCGACGACACCCCGATCATCAAGGGTTCGGCGCTGAAGGCGCTGGAAGGCGACCAGTCGGAGATCGGCGTTCCGGCGATCATCCAGCTGGTGGACGCGCTGGACAGCTACATCCCGACCCCGGAGCGCGACGTTGACAAGCCGTTCCTGATGCCGGTCGAGGACGTGTTCTCGATCTCGGGCCGCGGCACCGTGGTGACCGGCCGCATCGAGCGCGGCGTGATCAAGGTGGGCGACGAAGTGGAAATCGTCGGCATCCGTCCGACCCAGAAGACCACCGTCACCGGCGTGGAGATGTTCCGCAAGCTGCTGGACCAGGGTCAGGCGGGCGACAACGCGGGCCTGCTGCTGCGCGGCACCAAGCGTGACGAGGTCGAGCGTGGCCAGGTGCTGGCCAAGCCGGGCACGATCACCCCGCACACCGACTTCGAGGCCGAGGTGTACGTGCTGTCGAAGGACGAGGGCGGCCGCCACACCCCGTTCTTCAAGGGCTACCGTCCGCAGTTCTACTTCCGCACCACCGACATCACTGGCGCCGTCCAGCTGCCGGAGGGCGTGGAGATGGTGATGCCGGGCGACAACGTGAAGATGTCGGTGTCGCTGATCAACCCGGTGGCCATGGACGAGGGCCTGCGCTTCGCGATCCGCGAGGGTGGCCGTACCGTCGGCGCCGGCGTGGTCGCCAAGATCCTGAAGTAATTCAGGTTCACTGACCCCCTGTCCGCCTGGGCGGGCAGGGGGCTTACCGCGAAAAGAGGTGCAGGAAGCGCCTCGTGTTCGCCAGACAGGGAAAAGTCGCGTGACGCAGAGCGCGGGACAGCCATGTGCTGTTGACGCGCCGTTTTACGCGTTCTATACTTTTCCGTCTGGGCAGGCCGGCTCGCTGGTCTGCCCGCACTTTTGGGGGTCGCCCGGTGCGGCCTCCTGTCCGGCGCGGGACCGGCCGGGCGAACGAACCATACCGGGGCAGGCATCCCAGAGGCCGCGCCCGTCGCTCTTTTAACGAAGGAACTCCGTCATGGCGGACCAAAAGATCCGGATTCGGCTCAAGGCGTTCGATCACCGTCTGATCGACCGTTCGGCCAGCGAGATCGTCGAAACGGCCAAGAGGACCGGCGCGCAGGTGCGTGGCCCGATCCCGCTGCCGACCAAGATCGAACGTTACACCATCCTCGTCTCCCCGCATGCCGACAAGGATGCGCGTGACCAGTACGAGACCCGCACGCACAAGCGCGTGCTCGACATCGTCGACCCCAACGACAAGACCGTGGACGCGCTGATGAAGCTCGAGCTCGCGGCTGGCGTCGACGTCCAGATCAAGCTCGCCTGAGGACTGCCGACATGACGAAGAAGTATTCGTTGGGTCTGGTCGGCCGCAAGGCCGGCATGAGCCGCGTCTTCACCGAGGATGGCCGTTCCATTCCGGTGACCCTGATCGAGGCCACCCCGAACCGCATCACCCAGATCAAGACCGTCGAGGTCGACGGCTACAGCGCTGTCCAGGTGCCCCCCGGCCCCCGCCGTGCGTCGCTGGTGAACAAGCCGCTGGCCGGCCACTACGCCAAGGCCAAGGTCGAAGCCGGCCGCGGCCTGTGGGAGTTCCGCGTCGCCGACGACAAGATCGGTGATTTCGCCATCGGTGGCGAGATCAAGGCCGACATCTTCGAGGTGGGCCAGAAGGTCGACGTCCAGGGCGTGACCAAGGGCAAGGGCTTCCAGGGCACCATCAAGCGCCACAACTTCACCATGGGCGACGCGACCCACGGTAACTCGCTGTCGCACCGCGCCCCGGGTTCGATCGGCCAGCGCCAGACCCCCGGCCGCGTGTTCCCCGGCAAGAAGATGGCCGGCCACATGGGCGCCGAGACCCAGAGCACGCAGAACCTGGAAGTGGTTCGCGTCGATGCCGAGCGCGGCCTGATCGCCGTTCGCGGCGCCGTCCCGGGTGCCCCGGGTGGCGACGTGATCGTGCGCCCGGCGAGCAAGGCGTAAGGAGAAGCACGATGGAACTCACCATTACGGGTAGCGCCAACAAGCTGTCGGTTTCCGACGCCGTGTTCGGCCGCGAATTCAGCGAGGACCTGGTCCACCAGGTCGTGGTGGCCTACCAGGCCGCCGGCCGTGCCGGCACCAAGGCGCAGAAGACCCGCGCCGAGGTCAACGGCACCACCAAGAAGTCCAAGCGGCAGAAGGGCGGCGGCGCGCGTCACGGCGCCCTGACGGCCCCGATCTTCGTCGGCGGCGGCCGGGCCTTCGCGGCCAAGCCGCGCAGCTACGACCAGAAGGTCAACCGCAAGATGTACCGCGCCGCGATTGCCGCGATCCTGTCCGAGCTGAACCGCCAGGGCCGCCTGAAGGTCGTCGAGTCGTTCGACGTCGACGCCCCGAAGACCAAGGGCCTGGTCGAGAAGCTGGCCGGTTTCGAGCTGGGCAAGCGCCCGCTGATCGTCACCGAGGACGCCTCCGAGAACCTGTTCCTGTCGGCCCGCAACCTGCCGTACGTGCAGGTCCGCGACGTCCAGGGCCTGGATCCGGTCGCCCTGGTCGGCGCCGATTCCGTGCTGATCACCGCCGATGCGGTCAAGAAGGTCGAGGAGTGGCTGGCATGAGCACCAACGAGAAGATTTTCAGCGTACTGCTCGCGCCGCGCGTGTCCGAGAAGACCGCTCGCCTGCAGGAAGTGAGCAACCAGTACGTGTTCGAGGTTTCGAACGACGCCACCAAGGCCGACGTCAAGGCCGCGGTGGAACAGCTGTTCGACGTCAAGGTCGAGTCGGTCAACGTCGTCAACGTGAAGGGCAAGAACAAGTCCTTCCGCTTCCGTTCCGGTCGCCGCGGCGACTGGCGTAAGGCGTACGTGCGCCTGGCCGAGGGCCAGAGCATCGACGTGTCCGCGAAGGCCTGAGGGTGATCCCATGCCATTGATGAAGTTCAAGCCCACCTCTGCCGGCCGCCGCTCCGCGGTCCGCGTGGTCACCCCCGACCTCCACAAGGGTGCCCCGCACGCCGCGCTCGTCGAGAAGCAGAGCAAGTCCGGCGGCCGCAACCACCACGGCCGCATCACCCCCCGCCACATCGGTGGTGGCCACAAGCACCACTACCGCCTGATCGACTTCAAGCGCAACAAGGAAGGCATCGCGGCGCGCGTGGAGCGGATCGAATACGATCCGAACCGCACCGCCCACATCGCCCTGCTGTGCTACGTCGACGGCGAGCGCCGCTACATCATCGCCCCGAAGGGCCTGAAGGCCGGCGACCAGGTGATCGCGGGTTCCGACGCCCCGATCAAGGCCGGCAACACCCTGCCGCTGCGCAACATCCCGGTCGGCACCACGGTGCACTGCATCGAGCTGAAGCCGGGCAAGGGCGCGCAGATCGCCCGCGCCGCCGGCGCCGGCGTGCAGCTGGTCGCCCGCGAGGGCGCCTACGCGCTGCTCCGCCTGCGTTCGGGCGAGATGCGCAAGGTGCCGGCCGAGTGCCGCGCCACCATCGGCGAGGTCGGCAACGACGAGCACAACCTGGAGAAGCTGGGCAAGGCCGGCGCCAAGCGTTGGCGCGGCGTGCGCCCGACCGTCCGCGGTGCGGCGATGAACCCGGTTGACCACCCGCACGGCGGTGGTGAGGCCAAGGCCGGCCAGGGTAACCCGCATCCGGTCACCCCGTGGGGTGTCCCGACCAAGGGTTACAAGACGCGCAGCAACAAGCGCACCCAGAAGTTCATCGTCCGCGATCGTAGGGGCTAATCGACCATGCCACGTTCCCTCAAGAAAGGCCCGTTCGTCGATCACCACCTCCTCAAGAAGGTGGAGGCCGCGGGCGGCACCAAGAAGCCGATCAAGACCTGGTCGCGCCGTTCCATGATCCTGCCGGAAATGGTGGGGTTCACCATCGCCGTCCATAACGGCAAGAACCATGTTCCGGTTCTCATCAACGAGAACATGGTCGGCCACAAGCTCGGCGAGTTCGCTGTCACCCGGACCTTCAAGGGTCACGGCGGCGACAAGAAGTCGAAGTAAGGAGATGACCATGGAAGCGAAAGCCATCCTGCGCACCGCGCGCATCTCCCCGCAGAAGGCCCGCCTGGTCGCCGACCAGGTGCGCGGCCTGCCGGCCGAGCGTGCCGTCAACCTGCTGAAGTTCTCCGACAAGAAGGCCGCCGCCCTGATCAAGAAGGTCGTCGAGTCCGCCATTGCCAACGCCGAGAACAACAACGGCGCCGACGTGGACGCCCTCAAGGTCAAGACCATCATGGTCGACGAGGGCCCGACCCTGAAGCGCTTCATGGCGCGAGCCAAGGGCCGCGGCACCCGCATCCTCAAGCGGACCAGCCACATCACCGTCGTCGTGGGAGAGGGCAAGTAATATGGGTCACAAAGTTCATCCCACCGGCATCCGCCTGGGCATCGCCAAGGACTGGAACTCGAAGTGGTACGCGGGCAAGGGCGAGTACGCCGACTACCTGGCGGCCGACCTGAAGGTCCGCAAGATGCTGCGCAAGAAGCTGGCCCAGGCCGGCATCAGCCGCATCCTGATCGAGCGCCCGGCCAAGACCGCCCGCGTCACCATCCACACCGCCCGCCCGGGCGTGGTGATCGGCAAGCGCGGTGAGGACATCGAGAAGCTGCGCCGCGAGGTCAGCGAGCTGATGGGCGTCCCGGCGCACATCAACGTCAGCGAGGTGCGCAAGCCCGAGCTCGACGCCCAGCTGGTCGCCGAGTCCATCGCCCAGCAGCTGGAGCGCCGCATCATGTTCCGCCGCGCCATGAAGCGCGCGGTCGGCAACGCGATGCGCCTCGGCGCCCTGGGCATCAAGGTCAACGTCGCCGGCCGCCTGAACGGCGCCGAGATCGCCCGTTCGGAGTGGTACCGCGAAGGCCGCGTGCCGCTGCATACCCTGCGCGCGGACATCGACTACGGCTTTGCCGAGGCTCACACCACCTACGGCGTGATCGGCATCAAGGTATGGGTCTACAAGGGCGAGATCTTCGACTTCGCCCAGGTTGGACAGGAGAAGCAGGAAGACGCCAGCAGCCCGCGCGGCGAGCGTGGCGACCGCGAGCGTCCCTCCCGTCCGGCACGTGAAGCGAGGTAACGGCGATGTTGCAACCCAAGCGAACCAAGTACCGCAAGCAGCACAAGGGCCGTAACGAGGGCCTGAGCTGGAGCGCCAACGCCGTGTCCTTCGGCGAGTACGGCCTGAAGGCCACCGCCCACGGTCGCCTGACCGCGCGCCAGATCGAGGCGGCCCGCCGCACGATCAGCCGCTACGTCAAGCGCGGCGGCAAGATGTGGATCCGCGTGTTCCCGGACAAGCCGATCACCCAGAAGCCCATCGAGGTCCGCATGGGCTCCGGTAAGGGTAACGTCGAGTACTGGGTGGCCCAGATCCAGCCGGGCCGCATGATCTATGAAATCGAGGGCGTGTCGGAGGAGCAGGCGCGCGAGGCGTTCCGCCTGGCGGCCGCCAAGCTCTCGGTCACCACCACCTTCGTGACCCGCACGGTGCGCTAATGGCTACGATCAACGAACTCCGTGAAAAGTCGGCCGACGAACTGAAGGCTCACCTGCTGGACCTGCGCAAGGAACAGTTCTCCCTGCGCATGCAGCGGGCGACCGGCCAGCTGACGAAGACCCATGAAACCCGCCGGGTGCGCCGCGAGATCGCTCGCGTTAAGACCCTGCTCGGCAGCAACAAGTAAGGGATCGCAGCGATGAGCGAGAACAACAACAAGCCGCTGCGCACGGTCGAAGGCCGGGTGATCAGCAACAAGATGGACAAGACGGTGACTGTCCTGGTCGAGCGCCAGGTCAAGCACCCGCTGTACGGCAAGTACATCAAGCGGTCGACCAAGCTGCACGCCCACGACGCCGAAAACGCCTGCAAGGAAGGCGACGTGGTGCGCGTGACCGAGGTCGCGCCGATTTCCAAGACCAAGAACTGGCGCGTGGTTGAAGTCGTCACCCGCGCGGCCGAATAAGGGAGATCTGAATCATGATCCAGATGCAGAGCTACCTTGACGCCGCCGACAACTCCGGCGCCAAGGAACTGATGTGCATCAAGGTGCTGGGCGGCTCCAAGCGCCGTTACGCCGGCATCGGTGACATCATCAAGGTGACCGTCAAGGACGCGATCCCGCGCGGCAAGGTCAAGAAGGGCGAGGTCTACGACGCCGTCGTGGTCCGTACCCGCAAGGGCGTCCGCCGTGCCGACGGTTCGCTGATCCGCTTCGACGGCAACGCCGCCGTCCTGCTGAACAACAAGCAGGAGCCGATCGGTACCCGTATCTTCGGACCGGTGACCCGTGAGCTGCGTTCCGAGAAGTTCATGAAGATCGTCTCGCTCGCGCCTGAAGTGCTCTGAGCGGAGGAAGCAGACATGGCAAACCGTATCAAGAAGGGTGACCAGGTCGTGGTCATCGCCGGCAAGGACAAGGGCAAGCAGGGCGAGGTGATCAAGGTGGACGGCGACCGCGTGGTCGTCTCCAACGTGAACCTCGTCAAGCGGCACACCAAGCCGAACCCGCAGGCGGGCATCGCCGGCGGCGTGGTCGAGCGCGAGGCCTCGATCCACATTTCCAACGTGATGCCGCTCAATCCGGCTACCGGCAAGGGCGAGCGCATCGGTTACAAGGTCCTGGAGGATGGACGCAAACTGCGTGTGTTCCGCTCCAGTGGTGAGGCGCTCGACGCCTGAGGAATGAAGCAATGACCACGCGGCTCGAAAAGATCTACAAGGAACAGGTTGTGCCGGCTCTCATGGAGAAGTTCGGCTACACCAATCCGATGGAAGTGCCCAGGCTCGTCAAGATCACCGTGAACATGGGTGTGGGCGAGGCGGCGACCAACAAGAAGGTGCTGGAGAACGCCGTTGCCGACCTGGCCAAGATCACCGGCCAGAAGCCGGTGACCACCAAGGCCCGCGTCTCGGTGGCCTCGTTCAAGATCCGCGACGGCTGGCCGATCGGCTGCAAGGTCACGCTGCGCCGGAACCAGATGTTCGAGTTCCTGGACCGCCTGATCAGCGTCGCGCTGCCGCGCGTGCGCGACTTCCGCGGCGTGTCCGGCCGTTCGTTCGACGGCCGCGGCAACTACAACATGGGCGTGAAGGAACAGATCATCTTCCCGGAAATCGACTTCGACGCCGTCGACGCGATCCGCGGCATGGATATCGCCATCACCACGACCGCCAAGACCGACGCCGAAGCAAAGGCGCTGCTCGAGGCGTTCAAGTTCCCGTTCCGCAACTAAGGGTTAGACACATGGCAAAGACCTCGATGGTCAACCGCGACGCGAAGCGGGAGAAGCTGGCCAAGAAGTACGCCGCCAAGCGCGAGGCCCTGAAGAAGGTGATCTCGAGCCAGACCGCCTCCTACGAGGAGAAGCTCGAGGCGGCGACCAAGCTGCAGAAGCTGCCGCGCGACTCGTCCCCGAGCCGCCAGCGCAACCGTTGCGAGCTGTCCGGCCGTCCGCGCGGCGTGTACCGCAAGTTCGGCCTCGGCCGCAACATGCTGCGCGAAGCCACCATGCGTGGCGACGTGCCCGGCCTGCGCAAGGCCAGCTGGTAAGGAAGGCGAGGGCGGCCCCGGCCGCCCCCGCGGGGAAACCGGCCCGACGGGCCGGTTTTCCTGCTATTATTTTCCGCTTGCCCGGCCCAGCCGCGGCGTGGCAAGGGCCCCGGCCCCTCCCGGGACAATCCAGATTTCGCGAAAGCGGATATCGGTGCACTCAAGGAACCACTCATGAGCATGACTGATCCCATCGCCGACATGCTGGTCCGCATCAAGAATGCGGCCGCTGTGGGCAAGCCGACGGTGAAGCTGCCGTCCTCCAAGATCAAGGTTGCCATCGCCAACGTCCTGAAGGACGAGGGCTACATCTCCGACCTGCGCGTCATCCAGGGCGAGAACAACAAGGCCGAACTCGAGATCGTGCTGAAGTACTTCGAGGGCCGTCCGGTCATCGAGCAGCTCAAGCGCGCCTCGCGCTCGGGCCTGCGCATGTACCGCGGCAAGAACGAGCTGCCGAAGGTCCTTGGCGGCCTCGGCGTGGCCATCATCTCCACCTCCCAGGGCATCATGACCGACAAGCAGGCGCGCAACGCCGGCATCGGCGGCGAAGTCCTGTGCTACGTGGCCTAATCGAAGGAGTACGACGACCATGTCCCGCGTAGCCAAGAAGCCGATCGCCCTGCCGAAGGGCGTGGAACTGAACATCCAGGACACCAGCGTCACCGCCAAGGGTCCGAAGGGCACCCTGTCGCTGGCCAAGCCGGCCGGCGTGAAGATCGCCATCGAGGACGGCCAGGCCGTGCTGTCGGCCGCCGAGCCGTCGCTGATCGCCATGACCGGCACCGTGCGCGCCATCCTGGCCAACATGGTCAAGGGCGTGTCCGAGGGCTTCGAGCGCAAGCTCGAGCTGGTCGGCGTGGGTTACCGCGCCGCGATGCAGGGCAAGGACCTGAACCTGTCGCTGGGCTTCTCCCACCCGGTCGTGTTCCAGGCGCCGGAAGGGATCACCCTGTCCACCCCGAGCCAGACCGAGATCCTGGTCCAGGGCGCCGACAAGCAGCGCGTCGGCGAGATCGCGGCCAAGATCCGCGCAGTGCGTCCGCCGGAGCCCTACAAGGGCAAGGGCGTGAAGTATTCCGACGAAGTCATCATTCGCAAGGAAGCCAAGAAGGCGTAATGCGGCTTCCCCGCGCGCCGGCCCGGCCGGCGCCACGGGGGATCCGCCCAAGCCGATCCGCTTCCGAGGACAGAAACCATGAGCATCAAGAACGACGCCCGCCTGCGCCGCGCCAAGTCCACCCGCGCCCACATCCGCAAGCTCGGCGTGCCGCGCCTGTCGGTCCTGCGTACCGGCCAGCACCTGTACGCCCAGCTGTTCACCGCCGACGGCTCCAAGGTGATCGCCGCCGCCAACACCCTGCAGGCCGACGTCAAGGAAGGCCTGAAGAACGGCAAGAACATCGAGGCCGCGGCCAAGGTCGGCAAGATCATCGCCGAGCGCGCCAAGGCCGCCGGCATCGAGAAGGTCGCCTTCGACCGCTCGGGCTACCGGTACCACGGCCGCATCAAGGCCCTGGCCGACGCCGCCCGCGAGGGTGGCCTGCAGTTCTGATCCCGCGGGCCCGCTTGCGCGGGCCCGTCCTGCCGGCGCGGGTCGCGCCGGGCGCCGCCCTCCTTCTGCGGGGGCGTGACGCTCCACCGCTGTAGACCACAACGACAAGCGGCCCACGAGCCGTACAGACCCAATCCACAAGGAAACAGAAATGGCAGAAGAGCGTCAGCCGCGGGGTCGCGATCGCGACCGCAACCGCGAAGAGAAAATCGACGACGGCATGATCGAGAAGCTGATCGCGGTCAACCGCGTCAGCAAGACCGTCAAGGGCGGCCGCCAGTTCACCTTCACCGCGCTGACCGTGGTCGGCGACGGCGAAGGCCGCGTCGGCTTCGGCTACGGCAAGGCCCGCGAGGTGCCGGTGGCCATCCAGAAGTCGATGGAATACGCGCGCAAGGGCATGCTCACCGTCGAGTTGAACAACGGCACCCTGTGGCACCCGGTCAAGGCCGGCCACGGTGCGGCCCGCGTGTTCATGCAGCCGGCTTCCGAGGGTACCGGCGTCATCGCCGGCGGTGCCATGCGCGCCGTCCTGGAAGCGGTGGGCGTGAAGAACGTGCTGGCCAAGGCCGTCGGTTCGCGCAACCCGATCAACCTGGTCCGCGCCACCCTGAAGGGCCTGGAAGCCATGCAGTCCCCGACCCGCATCGCGGCCAAGCGCGGCAAGAAGGCGGAGGAACTCCTCAATGGCTAACGAGTCCAACAAGACCGTCAAGGTGCGCCTGGTGCGCGGCCTGCGCGGCACCCAGGCCCGTCACCGTCTGTCGGTCCGCGCCCTGGGCCTGAACAAGCTCAACGACGTCCGCGAGCTGAAGGACAGCCCGCAGGTCCGCGGCCTCATCAACCAGCTGCACTACCTGGTGCGGGTCGAGGAGTAAGGAGAATCCCATGCGTCTGAATACTCTCAAGCCCGCCGAGGGCGCCCGCAAGGAGCGCACTCGCGTCGGTCGCGGCATCGGCTCCGGCCTGGGCAAGACCGCCGGCCGCGGCCACAAGGGCTCGTTCGCCCGCGCTGGCAAGGGCAAGATCAAGGCCGGCTTCGAAGGCGGCCAGACCCCGATGCAGCGCCGCCTGCCGAAGATCGGTTTCCGCTCGCTGACCGCGAAGGACACCGCCGAGGTGCTGCTGTACAAGCTCGAGCTGGTCCAGGGCGACGTGGTCGACTTCGCGGCGCTGAAGGCCGCCAAGCTGGTCCCGTCCACCGCCAAGCGCGCGAAGATCGTCAAGAAGGGCGAGCTGTCGCGCAAGCTGGTCATCAAGGGCATCGCCCTGACCGCCGGCGCCAAGGCCGCGGTCGAGGCTGCCGGCGGCAGCATCGAGGAGTAAGTCGCACATGGCGCAAGCTGGCATCGGCAATCTCGGCAGTGGCCTGGGCAAGTTCACCGAACTGCGCCAGCGCCTGCTGTTCGTGCTTGGAGCGTTGGTCGTCTACCGCATCGGCTGTTTCGTGCCGGTGCCCGGCGTCAACCCCGATGCCATGCTTGCCATGATGCAGGCGCAGGGCGGCGGCATCGTGGACATGTTCAACATGTTCTCGGGCGGCGCCCTGCACCGTTTCAGCGTGTTCGCGCTGAACGTGATGCCGTACATCTCCGCGTCGATCGTGATGCAGCTGGCGGTGCACATCTTCCCGGCGCTGAAGTCGATGCAGAAGGAAGGCGAGTCCGGCCGCCGCAAGATCACCCAGTACTCGCGCATCGGCGCGGTGTTCCTGGCGATCGTGCAGGGCGGCAGCATCGCGCTGGCGCTGCAGAACCAGACCGCCCCGGGCGGCATGCCGGTGGTGTACAGCCCGGGCATGGGCTTCGTCCTGACCGCGGTGGTCGCGCTGACCGCCGGCACCATCTTCCTGATGTGGCTGGGCGAGCAGGTCACCGAGCGCGGCATCGGCAACGGCGTCTCGCTGATCATCTTCGCGGGCATCGTGGCCGGCCTGCCGGGCGCGGTCATCCAGACCTTCCAGGCCTTCCGCGACGGCAGCATGAACTTCCTGAGCCTGGTGATCATCGCCGCCGTGGTGGCCGGCTTCACCTGGTTCGTGGTGTTCGTCGAGCGGGGCCAGCGCCGGATCACGGTCAACTACGCGCGGCGCCAGGGCGGCCGCAACGCGTACATGAACCAGACCTCGTTCCTGCCGCTGAAGCTCAACATGTCGGGCGTGATCCCCGCGATCTTCGCCTCGTCGATCCTGGCGTTCCCGGCGACCCTGAGCATGTGGTCGGGCCAGGCCACCTCGGCCACCTGGCTGCAGCGCGTGTCCAACGCGCTGGCCCCCGGCGAGCCGCTGCACATGATCGCGCTGGCGGCGCTGATCACCGGCTTCGCGTTCTTCTACACGGCGCTGGTGTTCAACTCGCAGGAAACCGCCGATAATCTCAAGAAGTCGGGTGCCCTGATCCCGGGCATCCGCCCCGGCAAGGCCACCGCCGAGTACATCGACGGCGTGCTGACCCGGCTGACCGCCGCGGGCGCGGCCTATCTGGTGATCGTCTGCCTCCTGCCGGAGCTGATGCGTACCCAGCTGGGCACCTCGTTCTACTTCGGCGGCACCTCGCTGCTGATCGTCGTGGTCGTGGTCATGGACTTCATTGCGCAGGTCCAGGCCCACCTGATGTCGCACCAGTACGAGAGCCTGCTGAAGAAGGCCAACCTCAAGGGTGGCACGCGCGGCCTGCCGCGCGGCTGAGCGGCAAGATTTCCAAGTCCGGCGGACCCATTCCGCCGGCAGGCCGGCCCCACGGGCCGGACCTTCCAGAAATGGGCGGCCCGTGCGACGTCTCGCGCGCGGGTGAGACCTTGCGGTGCCGCGCTGGAGTAGCGCGGCCGGTCCCGGGAAACCGGGGCCAGCGGGGTCCGGCGCCGGAGCATGGGCACACTCCCCATGCCGGGTTCAGGGTCGCAAGGCCTTGGACTTCCAAGCAATCCGGGACATTGATAGAATTCGCTGTTCACTTTTGAACCATTCCTGTCGGGCGTGCCCTTGGGCGACCCCGACCCATCAAGTTTGGAGATCGCGTCATGGCGCGTATTGCAGGCGTCAACCTGCCGACCCACAAGCACGTCTGGGTGGGGTTGCAGAGCATCTATGGCATCGGCCGCACCCGGTCGAAGAAGGTTTGCGAGGCCGCCAACGTGGCCCCGACGACCAAGATCCGTGACCTGTCCGAGCCGGAAGTCGAGCGCCTGCGCGCCGAAGTCGGCAAGTACATCGTCGAAGGCGACCTGCGCCGCGAAGTCGGCATCGCCATCAAGCGACTGATGGACCTGGGCTGCTCCCGCGGCCTGCGTCACCGCCGCGCCCTGCCGCTGCGTGGCCAGCGCACCCGTACCAACGCCCGCACCCGCAAGGGTCCGCGCAAGGCGATCCGGAAGTAAGGGACTAGACAACCATGGCCAAGCCAGCTGCTGCCAAGACCAAGAAGAAGATCAAGCGCGTCGTCACCGACGGCATCGCCCACGTCCACGCTTCTTTCAACAACACCATCGTCACCATCACCGATCGCCAGGGCAACGCGCTGTCGTGGGCGACTTCGGGCGGCGCGGGTTTCCGCGGTTCGCGCAAGTCGACCCCGTTCGCCGCGCAGGTCGCCGCCGAGAAGGCCGGCAAGGCCGCGCTCGACTACGGCGTGAAGTCGCTGGAAGTCCGCATCAAGGGCCCAGGCCCGGGCCGCGAGTCCGCCGTGCGCTCGCTGAACAACGTGGGCTACAAGATCACCAACATCATCGACGTGACGCCGATCCCGCACAACGGGTGCCGTCCGCCGAAGAAGCGTCGCGTCTAAGGGGGCGATAAGAAATGGCTCGTTATATCGGTCCTACCTGCAAGCTCGCGCGCCGCGAAGGCGCCGACCTGTCCCTCAAGAGCCCGGCCCGTGCGCTGGACTCCAAGTGCAAGCTGGAGCAAAAGCCCGGCCAGCACGGCGCCGCGCGCAAGGGCAAGCTGTCCGACTACGCCACCCAGCTGCGCGAGAAGCAGAAGGTCAAGCGCATCTACGGCCTGCTGGAGCGCCAGTTCCGCAACTACTACAAGAAGGCCTCGACCAAGAAGGGCAACACCGGCGAGAACCTCCTGCAGCTGCTGGAAACCCGCCTGGACAACGTCGTCTACCGCATGGGCTTCGCGGTGACCCGTCCCTCGGCCCGCCAGCTGGTCTCGCACCGCGGCGTGCTGGTCAACGGCAAGCCGGTGAACCTGCCGTCGTACCAGGTCAAGGCCGGCGACTCGATCGCCCTGTCCGAGAAGGCGCAGAAGCAGCTGCGCGTCCAGGAGGCCCTGGCCATCGCCGAGCAGCACGACCTGACCCCGTCGTGGATCGAGGTCGACGCCAAGAAGTTCTCCGGCGTGTTCAAGGCCGTGCCTGACCGGGCCGACCTGCCGGCCGACATCAACGAAGCGCTGATCGTCGAGCTGTACTCGAAGTAACAAGTAGTGGCAGGCAGCCGCGCCCTCCGGGGCGCGGCGCCGCATCCCACCACCGGCCGGATCGCGTCGCCCCGCCTTCCGGCCGTCCCCGGATAAGGGGCCACACACCAGGGCCGGCGCCTCCGGATCGTCGGTCCATTGCAGGAGAATCCGCAACATGACGGTTACCGCCAACCAGGTCCTGCGTCCGCGCGGACCGCAGATCGAACGCCTCAATGGCAATCGCGCCAAGATCGTGATCGAGCCGCTGGAGCGCGGCTACGGGCACACGCTGGGCAACGCCCTGCGTCGCGTGCTGCTGTCCTCGATCCCGGGCTTCGCGATTACCGAGGTCGAGATCGACGGCGTGCTGCACGAGTACACCACGGTCGAGGGCCTGCAGGAGGACGTGCTGGAAGTCCTGCTGAACCTGAAGGATGTCGCCATCCGCATGCATAGCGGCGAGAGCACCACCCTGACCCTGAACAAGCAGGGCCCGGGCGTGGTCACCGCCGGCGACATCAAGACCGACCACAGCGTCGAGATCATCAACCCCGACCACGTCATCTGCCACCTGACCAAGGACACCGCGCTGAACATGCGGCTGAAGGTGGAGCGCGGCCTGGGCTACCAGCCGGCCACCTCGCGCCGCCGCCCGGACGAGGAGAGCCGCGCGATCGGCCGCCTGGTCCTGGACGCCTCGTTCTCGCCGGTCCGTCGCGTCGCCTACTCGGTCGAAGCCGCGCGCGTCGAGCAGCGCACCGACCTGGACAAGCTGGTCATCGACATCGAGACCAACGGCACCATCGACGCCGAGGAAGCCGTGCGCACCGCCGCCGACATCCTGAGCGACCAGCTGTCGGTGTTCGGCGACTTCACCCACCGCGACCGCGGTGCGGCCAAGCCGGCCCAGACCGGCATCGACCCGGTGCTGCTGCGCCCGATCGACGACCTGGAGCTGACCGTGCGTTCGGCCAACTGCCTGAAGGCCGAGAGCATCTACTACATCGGCGACCTGATCCAGAAGACCGAGGTCGAGCTGCTCAAGACCCCGAACCTGGGCAAGAAGTCGCTCACCGAGATCAAGGAAGTGCTTGCCCAGCGCGGCCTTTCGCTCGGCATGAAGCTGGAGAACTGGCCGCCGGCCGGCGTCGCCGCCCACGGCATGCTCGGCTGACGAGCCTGGCGACGGCTGGCGTCCCTATGGGCGCCGGCCGTTGCCGCAGCAATACCCGCAGTACCGCAAGACGGCCCCGGCGACGGGGCAACAGCGCCGACGGACCCTTAAGGTCCGCGGCGACTTTCCGGCCAGGGAGGCCGGTAGGGCCAGCGCAGTCCGATGTTCCAGCGCCAGGGATGGCGACAGCGAAGTACAGAGACCCAACATTCATCGATAAGGACAAACCGCCATGCGCCACCAGAAAGCCGGCCGCAAGTTCAACCGCACCAGCTCGCACCGCGAAGCCATGTTCCGCAACATGGCCGCCTCGCTGTTCAAGCACGAGCTGATCAAGACCACCCTGCCCAAGGCCAAGGAACTGCGTCGCGTCGCCGAGCCGCTGATCACCCTGGCCAAGGTCGACTCGGTCGCCACCCGCCGCCTGGCCTTCGCCCGCCTGCGCGACAAGGAAGCGGTCGGCAACCTGTTCACCAAGTTCGGCCCGCGCTACCAGAGCCGTCCGGGTGGCTACCTGCGCATCCTCAAGTGCGGCTTCCGCGCCGGCGACAACGCCCCGATGGCGTACGTCGAACTGGTCGACCGCCCCGAGGCTGCCGCCGAGTAATCCCGGCGTAGCGAGCGAACCGAGAACCCCGGCCCCGGCCGGGGTTTTCCGTTTCAGCTGTCACCCTTTTTCCTGTTCGCGGCCGCGATGCGGAATAATCGGCCCAATCTTTCCTGGCCGTGCCCGATGAATCCGTTCGACTGGAGCTTTCGCGCCCGTTTCCTCGCAGGCTTCCTGGCCTGCGCCGCGCTGCTGGCCTACGCGATCTACACCCAGCTCTACCAGGGGCTGGAGCCGTGCCCGCTGTGCATCTTCCAGCGCCTGGCCTTCGCCGCGCTGGCCCTGGTGTTCCTGGTCGGCGGCCTGCACGCGCCCAAGGGCATCGGTGCCCGCCGCGTGTACGGCGTGCTGCTGCTGGCGGTCGGCGCGGTTGGCGCCGGCATCGCCGGGCGCCACGTATGGCTGCAGAACCTGCCGCCGGAACTGGCCCCGTCCTGCGGGCCGCCGCTGTCCTTCCTGCAGGAGACCATGGGGCCGCTGCAGCTGGTGCGCCGGGTGCTGACCGGCACCGGCAACTGCGGCGACGTGGACTGGACCTTCCTCGGCCTGGGCATGCCGGCGTGGAGCCTGGCCTGCTTCGTGCTGCTGACCGCCTGGGGCCTGCTGGCGGCGCTGCGCCGCCCGCGCGGCCGCAGCCGCTACTGAACCCCGGCCCTTTCCCTTCCTTCCGGTAACCCGCCATGAGCACCCCCGAACGCAACCTGCATCCCGTCGACCTGTCCGGTGGCTGGACCCCGGACAGCTGGCGCACCCGGCCGGCGCTGCAGATGCCGACCTACCCGGACCAGGCGGCGCTGGAGCGGGCGCTGGCCGAACTGCGCCACCTGCCGCCGCTGGTGACCTCCTGGGAGATCCTGGCGCTCAAGCGCCAACTGGCCGAGGCCCAGGAGGGCAAGCGCTTCCTGCTGCAGGGCGGCGACTGCGCCGAGAACTTCGCCGACTGCGAGTCCGGCACCATTTCCAACCGGCTCAAGGTGCTGCTGCAGATGAGCCTGGTGCTGGTGCACGGCCTGCGCCTGCCGGTGGTGCGCGTCGGCCGCTTCGCGGGCCAGTACGCCAAGCCGCGCTCGGCGGACATGGAGACCCGCGGCGAGGTCAGCCTGCCCAGCTACCGCGGCGACGTGGTCAACGGCCCGGAGTTCACCGCGCAGGCGCGCGTGCCCGACCCGCAGCGCATGCTGACCGCGCACGCGCGCTCGGCGATGACCATGAACTTCGTGCGCGCCCTGATCGACGGCGGCTTCGCCGACCTGCACCACCCGGAGTACTGGAACCTCAGCTGGGTGCGCTGCTCGCCGCTGGCCGAGGACTACCAGAAGATGGTCAACTCCATCGGCGACGCGGTGCGCTTCATGGAGACCCTGGCCGGGGCCGAGGTGCACAACCTCAACCGCATCGACTTCTACACCTCGCACGAGGCGCTGCTGCTGCCGTACGAGGAGGCGCTGACCCGCCAGGTGCCGCGGCAGCACGGCTGGTTCAACCTGTCCACCCACTTCCCGTGGATCGGCATGCGCACCGCCGCGCTGGACGGCGCGCACGTGGAGTACTTCCGCGGCATCCGCAACCCGATCGCGATCAAGGTCGGCCCCTCGGTGCAGCCGGACCAGCTGCTGCGCCTGATCGACGTGCTCAACCCCGAGGACGAGCCGGGCCGGCTGACCTTCATCCACCGCATGGGCGCGGCCCAGATCGCCGGGAAGCTGCCGCCGCTGCTGGAGGCGGTCAGGCGCGACGGCCGCCGCGTGCTGTGGGTGTGCGACGCCATGCACGGCAACACCGAGAGCACCAGCAACGGCTACAAGACCCGGCGCTTCGCCAACATCCTCAGCGAGGTGGAGCAGAGCTTCGACCTGCACGCTGCGGCCGGTACCCGCCTGGGCGGCGTGCACCTGGAGCTGACCGGCGAGGACGTCACCGAGTGCACCGGCGGGGCGCGCGAACTCAAGGACGCCGACCTGGAGCGCGCCTACCGCTCCACCGTCGACCCGCGCCTGAACTACGAGCAGTCGCTGGAGATCGCCATGGCGATCGTGCGCAAGCAGGGCCAGCAGCGCGCCGCCGAAGCGCGCGGCTGACGCCGCGGCTCGGGCAGGGCCGCGTGGGGCGCGCTTGCGCGCTCCTCACGCCGGCATCGGCAGCATGGAGCATCGACCGGTGCGCCATGCCACGGAACACCGCACGGCATGGCTGCCACTCACGGCAACGCGAGGAGCAGACAGATGCCCGATCCGCACTTCCTGATCGCCGGCGTGCCGGTGCCCGACTGGCGCCTGGCCGCCGCCTACGCCATCCCGATCGGCGCGGCCCTGCTGCTGGGCCTGGTGGTGCACTACGTGCTGCGCCGCTACGCGCGGCGCATCGCGCTGAAGGACTCCAGCCGCGCACGGGTGGCGCACGCGGTGATCCTGCCGCTGGCCTTCGCCCTGCCGCTGATCTTCCTCGGCCAGGCCCTGCGCGCGGTGCCGATGCCGGAGGAGCACCTGGCCAACTGGCTGCACCTGTTGCGCCTGGCCGTGTTCGGCTGCTTCACCTGGCTGCTGGTGCGCATCGTCGGCGCGGTCGAGGCCTCGATCCTGCGCCACAACCCGATGGAAGTCGCAGACAACCTGCACGCGCGCCGGATCCAGACCCAGACCCGGGTGCTGAGCCGGGTGGTGCAGGGCGGGATCATCCTGCTCGGTGCCGCACTGGCGCTGATGACCTTCCCGGCGGTGCGCCAGGTCGGGGCCACCCTGCTGGCCTCGGCGGGCATCGCCGGCCTGGTCGCCGGCATCGCCGCGCGCCCGGTGTTCGGCAACCTGATCGCCGGCCTGCAGATCGCCCTGGCCCAGCCCATCCGCCTGGACGACGTGGTGATCGTGGAAGGGGAATGGGGCCGGATCGAGGAGATCACCAGCACCTACGTGGTGGTGCGCATCTGGGACGAGCGGCGCATGGTGGTGCCGTTGTCGTGGTTCATCGAGAACCCGTTCCAGAACTGGACCCGGCGCACCGCGCAGATGCTCGGCACCGCCTTCCTGTGGCTGGACTACCGCACGCCGATGGAGGAGGTGCGCACCGAGCTGCAGCGCATCTGCAACGAGGACCCGCGCTGGGACGGGCGGGTGTGCATCGCCCAGGTCACCGAGACCGGCGAGCACGTGATGCAGGTGCGCCTGCTGGTGAGCGCCCGCGATTCCGGCGAGGCCTTCGACCTGCGCTGCGCGGTGCGCGAGCGGATGATCGACTTCCTCGCCCGCCACCATCCCTACGCGTTGCCGCGGCTGCGCGCGCAGATCGACCGCGACGAAGCGCCGCAGCGCGGCCGCTACCAGGCCCCGCCGGACGTGCCCGATTCGCCGCGCGCCGAGGACGGCGAGGCGGTGGTCGAGCCGCCGGCGCCGGCCTGATCAGCGCGCCGCGGCTGCGTCCTGCAGTTTGGGGGCGCGGCGCGCCCGCAGCAGGGATTCGAAGGCGTGGCCGATGCGCAGCAGGCGCGCCTCGCTCCAGGCCGGGCCGTAGAAGCCCAGGCCCAGCGGCAGTCCGCCGGCCTCGCCCATGGGCACGGTGAGCGAGGGATAGCCGGCCACCGCGGCGGCGCTGTAGCTGGCCGCCACGTCCGGATCGCCGCCGGCCTCGATCTTCCAGGCCACGTCGGTGACCGGCGCGACCAGCACGTCGAGCTGGTGCGCGCGCAGGGGCGCATCGATGCCTTCGGGCCCGGCCAGGCGGCGGGCTCGCTCGCGCGCGGCCAGGTAGCCCGGGTCGTCCAGGCCGCCGGTGGCGGCCGCCTGCTCGAACAGCTCCTGGCCGAACAGCGGCATCACCGCGTCGGCGTGCTCGCGGTTGAACGCCATCAGCGCCTCCAGGGTCTGCAGCGGCGCGTCGTGTTCGCGCAGGTAGCGCTCCAGGCCGGCATGGAACTCGTGCAGCAGGACCTGGAACTCGTCCTTCTTCCACTGGCCCTCGGTCGGCAGGTCGACCTCGACCACGGTGGCGCCGGCCGCGCGCAGCACTTCCATGGCCGCGGTGGTGGCCGCCGCGGCCGCGGGCGAGACCTCCTCCACGTGCTTGCGCAGCAGGCCGATGCGCAGGCCGCGCACGACCCCGGTGCCGTCCAGCTGCGCGGCGTAGTCGGAGCCGGAGCCGGCGATCGCGGCGCTGGCCGGGTCGGCCGGGTCGGCGCCGGCGATGGCCGCCAGCACCAGGGCCGCGTCCTCGACCGTGCGCGCCATCGGGCCGGCGGTGTCCTGGCTGTGCGCGATCGGCACGATCCCGTCGCGGCTGACCAGGCCGACGGTGGGCTTGAGCCCGACGATGCCGGTGACCGCCGCCGGGCAGAGGATGCTGCCGTCGGTTTCGGTGCCGATGCCGACCACCGCGAGGTTGGCGGCCAGCGCCACCGCGGTGCCGGAGCTGGAGCCGCAGGGCGAGCGGTCCGGCGCATAGGGATTGCGCGCCTGGCCGCCGGCCGAGCTCCAGCCGGAAATGGAGCGGGTGGAGCGGAAGTTGGCCCACTCGCTGAGGTTGGCCTTGCCCAGGATCACCGCGCCGGCCTGGCGCAGGCGCTGGACCAGGAAGGCGTCGCGCCGCGGGCGCAGGTCCCGCAACGCCAGGCTGCCGGCGGTGGTGGCCATCGGCGTGGCGTCGATGTTGTCCTTGAGCACCACCGGGATGCCGTGCAGCGGCCCGCGCACGCGCCCGGCGCGGCGCTCGGCGTCCAGCGCCGCGGCCTCGGCCAGCGCGTCCGGGTTGAGCGCGATGTAGGCGTTGAGCCGCGGCCCGTTGCGGTCCAGCGCCTCGATCCGCGCCTGGTAGGCCCGCACCAGTTCCTGGCTGCTGGTGCGGCCGCTGGCCATGGCCTCCTGCAGCTGCCGGATCCCGGCCTCGGCATGGGCGAACTCCGCTTCCGGCCGGGCCGCGTCGGCGGCGCAGCCGGCTCCCAGCGCGGCCAGCATGGCCGCCATCACGATCCGCAGTGCAGGCATCGGCAATTCCCCCGGTTTGGCCCCGCGCAGCCTAGCGGCGCGCGCGCCGGCCCGCAAACGCGAAACGCCGGCGAGGGGCCGGCGTTTCGCAATCCATACGGGGCGCGGCGGGCACGCCCCGGGGCAGGATCTCAGGCCGAGCGCGAGGCGCGCTTGCGGTCGCTCTCGGTCAGCAGCTTCTTGCGCAGGCGGATGGCCTTGGGCGTGACCTCGACCAGCTCGTCCTCCTCGATGAACTCCAGCGCCTGCTCCAGCGACATGCGGATCGGCGGGGTCAGCGAGATGGCGTCGTCCTTGCCGGCGGCGCGGATGTTGGTCAGCTGCTTCTCGCGCAGGGCGTTGACGGTCAGGTCGTTGTCCTTGGCGTGGATGCCGACCAGCATGCCCTCGTAGATGTCCTCGCCGGCGTCGATCAGCAGGCGGCCACGCTCCTGCAGGCCCATCAGCGCGTAGCCCGGGGCCTTGCCCTGGCCGTTGGAGATCATCACGCCGTTGGGGCGCTTGGCAATCGCGCCTTCCTGCTTCGGGCCGTAGTGGTCGAAGATGTGGAACATCAGGCCCGAGCCGGAGGTCAGGGTCTTGAACTCGCTCTGGAAGCCGATCAGGCCGCGCGCCGGGATCATGTAGTCCAGGCGCACGCGGCCCTTGCCGTCCAGCTCCATGTTGCGCAGCTGGCCCTTGCGGATGCCCAGCTTCTCCATCACGCCGCCCTGGTGCTCCTCCTCCACGTCGACCACCAGCTGCTCGTACGGCTCCATCATCTGGCCGTCGATCTCCTTGATGATCACCTCCGGGCGCGACACGCCCAGCTCGTAGCCCTCGCGGCGCATGGTCTCGATCAGCACCGACAGGTGCAGCTCGCCGCGGCCGGAGACCTTGAAGCGGTCCGGGTCCTCGGTGTCCTCCACGCGCAGGGCGACGTTGTGCAGGGTCTCGCGGACCAGGCGCTCGCGGATCTGGCGGCTGGTGAGGAACTTGCCGCCGGAGAAATCCTTGTTGCCGGCGAACGGCGAGTTGTTGACCTGGAAGGTCATCGAGATGGTTGGCTCGTCCACGCTCAGCGCCGGCAGCGCCTCCGGCGCGGACGGGTCGGTGATGGTGTCGGAGATTCCCAGGCCCTCGATGCCGGAGATGGCGACGATGTCACCGGCCTGCGCCTCGGCCACCTCGTGCCGCTCCAGGCCCAGGAAGCCCAGCACCTGCAGCACCTTGCCCTGGCGCTTCTTGCCCTCGCGGTCGACGATCGCCACCGGCATGTTCGGGCGCACGCGGCCGCGCTGGATGCGGCCGATGCCGATCAGGCCGACGTAGCTGTTGTAGTCCAGCTGGCTGATGCGCATCTGGAACGGGCCTTCCAGGTCGACCTGCGGCGGGTTGACGTGCTCCATGATCGCCTCGTACAGCGGGGTCATGTCGCCGCTGCGGGCCTCCGGGTCGAGGCTGGCGTAGCCATTGAGCGCCGAGGCATAGACGATCGGGAAGTCCATCTGCTCCTCGGTCGCGCCGAGGCGGTCGAACAGGTCCCACACCTGCTCGACGACCCAGTCGGGGCGCGCACCGGGGCGGTCGATCTTGTTGACCACCACGATCGGCTTGAAGCCCATCGCGAAGGCCTTCTGGGTCACGAAGCGGGTCTGCGGCATCGGGCCGTCCATCGCGTCCACCAGCAGCAGCACCGAGTCCACCATCGACAGCACCCGCTCCACCTCGCCGCCGAAGTCCGCGTGCCCGGGGGTATCGACGATGTTGATGCGGTTGCCGTTCCAGTTGATGGCGGTGTTCTTGGCCAGGATGGTGATGCCGCGTTCCTTTTCCTGGTCGTTGCTGTCCATCACGCGCTCGCCCAGCTGGGTGCGTTCGCTGAAGGTGCCGGACTGCTTCAGCAGCTGGTCGACGAGGGTGGTCTTGCCATGGTCGACGTGGGCGACGATGGCGATATTGCGCAGGTTTTCGATGGACATGTTTTCTGGGATCGGGAAAGCCGCACCCGGCTGCCAGGAGCTGGACAGGGCGCGGAAGGATGGGGCGGACGAACGGGCTATTATACCCGGTCAATGGCCCGATCCGGGCGCCTGGAGATGAACCAATGACCGTGACTGCCGTCTTCGACACCGCCAAGGGCGTGATCAAGGTGGACCTGCTGGCCGACAAGGCCCCCCTCACCGTGGCCAATTTCGTCAACCTCGCCCGGCGCGGTTTTTACGACGGCCTGAATTTCCACCGCGTGATCGCCGATTTCATGATCCAGGGCGGCTGCCCCGAGGGCACCGGCCGCGGCGGCCCGGGCTACCGCTTCGAGGACGAGACCAGCAACGGCGTGCCGCACGAGCGCGGCGTGCTGTCCATGGCCAATGCCGGCCCCAACACCAACGGCAGCCAGTTCTTCATCACCCATGTGAAGACCGACTGGCTGGACGGCCGCCACACCGTGTTCGGCAAGGTGACCGAGGGCATGGAAGTGGTGGACGCCATCGCCCAGGGCGACACGATCAACTCGGTGAAGATCGAGGGCGACGCCGAGGCGGTGCTGGCCGCCAAGGCCGACCGCGTGGCCGAGTGGAACCGCTACCTGAGCGCCTGATCCACCCGCGGGGCCGCGCGGCGGCCCCTTCGCGCCCCGCCGCGCGAGAGTTCGCGCCAATGGTTGCGATTGGCAGCGTCCGGGGCCGGCCCGGGGCCGCGTGGTAAAATCCGCGGTCCCTGAGCGACGGATTCCCATGCGCATCCTCGGCTTACTGTTGGTCATCGGCCTGGCCGGCGGCCTGTACGCCTGGTGGTCGAAAGCCCCGGCGGAGCTGCATCCGGACGATCCGCGGCGGCTGACCGGCGAGGCCGGCATCGTGATGCTGGCCGCCGACTGGTGCGGCTACTGCCGCCGCCAGCGCAGCGAATTCGAGCGTGCCGGCGTGCCCTACCGCGTGCTGGACGTCGACCGGGAAGAGGGCGGGCTGGCCATGCGCGCGCTGGACGCGCGCGGCGTCCCGGTCACCGTGGTCGGCCAGGCCGTGGTCCACGGCTACGACCCCGCCGCCTTGGACCAAAGGCTTACCCCGCTGGGCTACGACGTCTATTAACCTGCGCGGCGCCGCACGGTCACGCCGGCGACGCCTTTCCATTACCCGCAACACACACCGAAGGACCTCCACCGATGAAGACCCCCGTTCGAGTTGCCGTGACCGGTGCCGCCGGCCAGATCGGCTATGCCCTGCTGTTCCGCATCGCTTCCGGCGAGATGCTGGGCAAGGACCAGCCCGTGATCCTGCAGCTGCTGGAGCTGCCGATGGAGAAGGCCCAGGCCGCGCTGAAGGGCGTGATCATGGAGCTGGAGGACTGCGCGTTCCCGCTGCTGGCCGGCATCATCGGCACCGACGATCCGGAAGTGGCGTTCAAGGACGCCGACGTGGCCCTGCTGGTCGGCGCGCGTCCGCGCGGCCCGGGCATGGAGCGCAAGGACCTGCTGCTGGAGAACGCCAAGATCTTCACCGCCCAGGGTGCCGCGCTGAACAAGGTCGCCAAGCGCGACGTCAAGGTGCTGGTGGTCGGCAACCCGGCCAACACCAACGCCTACATCGCCATGAAGTCCGCCCCCGACCTGCCGAAGGAGAACTTCACCGCGATGCTGCGCCTGGACCACAACCGCGCGCTGAGCCAGCTGGCCGCCAAGGCCAACGTCGCCGTCGGCGACATCGAGAAGCTGGTGGTGTGGGGCAACCACAGCCCGACCATGTACCCGGACTACCGCTTCGCCACGGTCAAGGGCGAGTCGCTGAAGGACAAGATCAACGACGCCGACTGGAACGCCAACGAGTTCATCCCGAAGGTCGGCAAGCGCGGCGCCGCCATCATCGAGGCCCGCGGCCTGTCCTCGGCCGCCTCGGCCGCCAACGCCGCCATCGACCACATCCGCGACTGGGTGCTGGGCAGCAACGGCAAGTGGGTGACCATGGGCATCCCGTCCGACGGCTCCTACGGCATCCCGGAGGGCGTGATCTTCGGCTTCCCGGTGACCACCGAGAACGGCAAGTACACCATCGTCAAGGACCTGCCGATCGACGAGTTCAGCCAGAAGGCCATCGACAAGACCCTGGCCGAGCTGGAAGAAGAGCGCGCCGGCGTCGCCCACCTGCTGGGCTGATCCGCCGCCGCCGGGCCCGGGCGTGCCGTGCGCGTCCGGGAGCCGGCGCGGAAGCGTGGAAGGGAAAAGCGCCGGACATCGTCCGGCGCTTTTTTTCATCCAGCGGCCGCGTTCCGGCGAGGCCCGCCTTATCCGCCCAGGCCGAGCACGGCGACGTAGTCCGGCAGCTCGAGCAGGCCGTGGGCCTTGCGGTGCCTGGCCGCATGGTCGCCGCCGCCCGGCGCGAAGTGGCCGGCGGCCAGCCTGCGGTTGCGGTGTTCCAGCTCCTCCCGGGTGCGCGGCAGCAGGATCGGTTCGCCATCGGTCGCCAGCGCCTGGTTGGCCTCGACGTAGGGCCGGAGCGCGCGTTCATAGGCCGCGAAGGCCGCTTCCGCGTCGGGCTGGGACGCCAGCTCCCCGGCGAGGACGTAGGCTCCGACCAGGGCGAGGCTGGTGCCCTGTCCCGACAGGAACGAGGGCGCGTAGGCGGCGTCGCCGACCAGCGCCACGCGCCCGGAGGACCAGCGTGGCATGCGGATCTGGCTGACGGTGTCGAAGAACAGGTCGTTCGCCTTCTGCATCGCCTCGACCAGGCGCGGCACCTCCCAGCCGTCGTTCGCGAACACCTCGGCCGTGCGCTTGCGTTGCATGTCCACGTCGCCATGCGAGCGGAACGGCGGCTTGTCGCTGGCGAAGGTGAGGAACGCATGCAGAACCGCGTTGTCGCCGGTCGCGTAGATCCCGGCCATCCGGCCCGGGGCGGCGTAGCTGACGCTCTCGTGGGCGTACCCGGCGTGGTTGGGCATCGAGAACAGGTTGAAGCAGCGCCCGAGGTAGTGATTGAACTTCTCCTCCGGGCCGAACACCAGGGCGCGGGTCCGGGAGTGCAGGCCGTCGGCGCCGATGACGGCATCGAAGCGTTCCCGGGCGCCGCTGTGGAACCACACGTCGATGCCCTTGCCGTCGTCCATCAGGACGTCGATCGCATCGTTGAAGCGGTAGCGGATGCCTTTTTCCCGGGTTGCCTGGTGGAGCAGCGCCGTCAGCGCTCCGCGCGGCAGCTCCAGGTCGCGGCCGGGCACGCTGCCCGTCACCGCCCCGGGCGCCAGGGTGGCGATGGCGGTCCCGTCGCCGTCGACGAAGGTGAGCTTGCGCACTTCCACCTGGGCGGCGCGCAGCCGCGGGAGCAGCCCCATGCGCTCGACCACGTCGACCGCCGTGCCCCTCACGTCGATGGGATACCCCCCCGGCGCGGAACCCCTTGGCGCGCTCGACGACCGAAACCTCGAAGCCGTACCGGTGCAGCCAGTACGCCAGCGCCGGGCCGGCGATGCTCGCGCCGGAGACCAGGATCGTCCTGCGGGGAACCTTGGTGCCAGACATCGGAGTACCTTCCAGTTAAGATGCATGCATGCATCGTATTGACGATGGATCGGGTGCGTCAACAAGATGCGTCCATGTATCTTGTGTGGCAGAGTAGGGGCATGACGACCAATTCCCGCAGGCGCGGCGCGGCGCTGGACGAGGCGATCCTCGAGGCTGCCTGGGCCGAACTGATCGACAACGGCTACGCGGGTTTCACCCTGGAAGGGGTGGCCCGGCGTGCCGGCACCAGCCGCCCGGTCCTGTCCCGTCGCTGGGCGGGCAGCGCGGACCTGGCGGTCGCGGCCATGCGCCATTACATCGCGCAGAACCCGATCCGGGTGCCGGACCTGGGCAACGTCCGCGCGGAACTGGTGCGGTTCCTGCGCGAGGTATCCGATCGCCGCGCGATCACCATCGCCCGCGTGCTGTTCGGCATGAGGGACTACTTCATCGAGACGAGTTCCAGCGTGGCCGACCTGCGCAAGGCGCTGCACGAGCAGCTGGGGACCCGCCCGGTGATCGACGACATCCTCGAGCGGGGCATCCGCCGCGGCGAGATCGATCCGCGCAAGCTGACCGCCCGCCGCATCGCGCTGCCCCTGGAGCTGGTGAGCCACGAAGCGCTCATGACGCTCAAGCCAGTGCCCGCGGCGGTCATCGCCGAGATCCTCGACACCATCTTCCTGCCGCTCGTCGCGGCGGACCGGAAAGCCGCCGCGGCGTGGTGAGCGGGCGCCTGCTGGCGATGGCGCCCGGTGCCTTGCTGCGTTCGCCGGCATGGGCGTGGCTCCTCAGGTGCCCTGGACGATGAAGGCGCGGTACCGCGCTCCCCGGAAGCGGTGGCGGGCGATCGCCTGGTAGGCGTCGCCGTGATACCAGGCACGGGCCGCATCCATGTCGGGGAACTCGAGGATGACGGCCCCTTCGATGGGCGCTCCTTCCAGCATTTCGAATTCGCCGTAGCCCACCCGCACGGTGACGGGGTGGCCGGTGAGCTTGTCCGGTGCCTGGGCGTAGGTCGCCAGTGCTTGCGGATCCAGGGTTTGTTCGCGGGTGAATACGACGTAGGCGGCCATGGGGGACTCCGGTCTGGTCGTGGGGCAGGGTGTGGTGGAGCGTGCCGCGCAGCGGAGGAGGGGTAGGGGCGCTGCGGGCGGGGTGCTCAGGGGGAGCCGGGGGCGCGGGGCACGGCGTCCGGGAGATCGACGCGGAGCACCTCGAACGGCGGCTGCATGGTTGAGGTGCCGTCGTTGAACGGCGCGGCGCCGTCGATCTGCGCGGCCGGCAGGTAGATGTGTCCCTTGCCGTCCAGGAACGGTGCATCGGCCCAGCGCAGGCGCCGGTCGCGCACGACCGGCGCGGTCGTGCCGTCCGGACGCCGCACCACCAGCGTGTTGTCCGCCAACCGCGTGTAGTACAGGCTGCCGTCCGCCGCCATGGCCGTCCCGCCCACCGGCGGGATCCCGAACCACGGACGCACCAGGCGTGCCAGCGCTTCGTCGTCGATGTCGTCGTCGTCCAGGTAGCGCGTCTGGATCTGTGACAGCGGGCCGGACAGCGGGCCGAAATACAGCACCTGGCCGTCCGGGCTCAGTTCCAGCGGATCCGCGTTGACCTGCAGCGGCTTGCCGTCGCCGCCGCGCAGGACCTTGCCGGCGACCTCGATCGTGTCGCCCGCGCGGGCGCGGACGAACGGCTGGCCGTCGAAGCGGCGGCGGACGCGGCCGTCCTCCAGGTCCAGCACCAGGACCGCGCCTTCGCCCGCGTCGGTCAGGTACGCATGCCTGCCGTGGATGCGTATGTCGTCGACGTAGCTGTGTGCCCGGATTGCCTCGTCCGGGATCAGGTAGGTGCGGACCACCGTGTCGGTGCGGGGATCGACGTGGACCACCTTGGGGCCGTGCCGCACCGGTTCGCCGCCGAACTCCGGGGCGCCGCTGTCGACGATCCACAGGCCGCCTTGCGCGTCCTGGTGGATGGCATTGACGCTGACCAGCACGCCGGCCGCTTCCCTGCCCGGTGCCCAGCTGTTCCAGGCCGCGTCCGGGTAGGGGACCAGGGTGCCGTCTTCGCGGGCGATGGCCACGGCCGGGCGCGTGTCGCCGTTGGCCGTCCATCGCGGCGAGCCGACGATGAAACGGCCATTGCCGTCGACGACGACCGCGTTCCAGGGCATGCGGTCGTTCTGGCGCACGACGACCGGCGGCTGTGCCGCGGCGCGCGGCGCGACGGTGGCCGCGGACCCGGCATCCGGCGCGGCGCGGAGCGGCGATGCCGCGGTCATCAGCGCTGCCAGCGCCAGGGCGGTAGCGAACGGGGCGCGGGTGTTGTCCATGTGCGTCCTCCCTCAGAAGCCGGCCAGCACCACCTTGCCCTGCGCCTTGCCGCTCTCGATCAGCGCATGCGCGCGGCGCAGGTTCCCGGCGTTGATGGTGCCCAGCCGGTGGTTGACCGTGCTGCGGATCCGGCCGGCGTCCACCAGCGCGGCCACTTCGGCAAGCAGCCGGCCCTGCTCGTCCATGTCGGGCGTTTCGAACAGCGGCCGGGTGAACATCAGCTCCCAGTGCAGCGAGATCGACTTCAGCTTCAGCTGCATGACGTCCAGCGGCTCGTCGTCGATCACCGCCATGGCGCCCTGCGGCTTGAGGCTCTCGACGATTTCCGCGAAGTGCTCGCCGGTGCGGGTCAGGGCGGCGACGGCGTCGACCTGGTGGATGCCGGCGGCCCTGAGCGCGGTGGACAGCGGCTGGCGATGGTCGATCACCGCATGCGCGCCCAGCTCCAGGCACCACTGCCGGGTTTCCGGCCGCGAGGCGGTGGCGACGATCCGCAGCTGCGTGAGCTGGCGGGCCAGCTGGATCAGGATCGAGCCGACGCCGCCGGCACCGCCGACGACCAGCAGTGTCTGGCCGGCGCCGCCGCCTCTGGGAATGCGCAGGCGGTCGAACAGCAGTTCGTAGGCGGTGATCGCGGTCAGCGGCAGGGCCGCCGCGGCGGCATCGTCGAGCGAGCGCGGCGCGCGGGCGACGATGCGTTCGTCCACCGCGTGCAGTTCGGCGTTGGTGCCCGGGCGGTTGATCGCGCCTGCGTAATAGACCCGGTCGCCTGGCGCAAACAGGGTGACCCCGCTGCCCACGGCTTCGACCACGCCCACCGCGTCCCAGCCCAGGACCTCGACCTGGCCGTCGGCCGGCTTGCGGCCCTGGCGGATCTTGGTATCGACCGGATTGACGGAGATGGCCTTGACCCGCACCAGGAGATCGCGTGGGCCGTAGGCCGGGGTGGGCAGTTCGACGTCCTCCAGGGCGCGGGCATCGGTAATGGGCAGGTTGTGGCGATAACCAACGGCTTTCATGGCGGTGCGTCCTCGGCGTGGTGCGGGTGGAGGACTGCACTCTAGGAATTCAAGCTAGAATTGATAAGCCAACATGATTGAATTCATATTCAAATGTTGATTGAAAATCTTGGCGACCTGCGGGTGCTCGTGCAGACCGCGCGTACCGGCAGCCTGACCGGCGCCGCACGCGCGCTGGGGATCACGCCGGCGGCCGCCAGCGCGACGCTGAAGCGCCTGGAAGCCCAGCTCGGGGTGCGCCTGTTCGAACGTTCCACGCGGGCGATGCGGCTGACCCCGCAGGGCCAGATCCTGCTGGATTACGCCAGCCGCGCGTTCGAGCTGGTGGAGGAAGGCGAGGCGCAGGCCACGGTCGACCGCGCCGGCCTGGTGGGCCTGATCCGCCTGGCTGCGCCCTCGGACCTGGCGCGCGCGACCCTGCTGCCCTGGCTGGACGAATTCATGGCCGCCCACCCCGGCGTGCGCCTCGCGCTGTCGGTCGGCGACCGCCCGCTGGACGTGGTGCGCGACGAGGTCGACCTGGCGATCCGCTATGGCCACCTCGTTGATTCGCGGCTGGTGGCGCGCAGGCTGATGGATACCGCGCCGGTGGTCGTCGCCTCGCCGGCGTACCTGGCGCGGCACCCGGCACCGCAGACGCCGATGGAACTGCTGGGCCACAACTGCCTGGCCTACGACCGCGGCGGCCGCCCGCACCGCACCTGGCGCTTCACCCGCGATGGGCAGTCGGTGGAAGTGCAGGTCGATGGCGACCGCAGCGTGGACGATGCCTCGCTGGCGCGGCAATGGGCGCTCGCCGGCGCCGGCATCCTGATCAAGACCCCGGTCGAACAGCGCCAGGACCTGGCCGAGGGACGCCTGGTGCGGCTGCTGCCGGACTGGCGGACCGAACGCTATCCGCTGAACGCGATCCTGCCCAGCGGACGCTTCGTCCCGGTGCGCGTGCGCGCGCTGGTGGATTTCCTCGCTGCGCGGTTCGAGTACGTCTCTGCGTCGCTGGCCGACTTGCTGGGCTGAGGCCTGCGCCGCCGTCCGCGGAGAACGCCGGCCCGCGACCAAGCCCGCTGCGGCACGGCGCATTGATCGCATCGATCAAGCTGTGGCGTGCAGGAACGCCGGGGAAACCCGGCGTTCCGCGCATTCAGCCCGGTCTTTTCGACCAAGGTCTGACGCGCGGGTCCCATCGACGGGGACTATGCTCGGCCCATTCCCTGCAGGGGAAGTGGGAGAGGGCCATGGGTTACGAAGACTTTTACCGGCGTTCGGTGGAGCAGCCGGAGGAATTCTGGGCCGAAGCGGCCCGCGCCATCGACTGGAAGCAGCCACCGCAGCGCATCCTCGACTACGACAACCCGCCGTTCCGGCGCTGGTTCGTCGGCGGCACCACCAACCTGTGCCACAACGCCGTTGACCGGCACCTGGCCGAACGCGGCGACCAGCTGGCCCTGGTCGGCTGGTCCACCGAGACCGGCCAGGTGCGCGAACTCACCTTCCGCCAGCTGCACCGCGAGGTGAACGCCTTCGCCGCCGTGCTGCAGTCGCTGGGCGCGCGCAAGGGCGAGCGGGTGGTGATCTACATGCCGCACACCGTCGAGGCGGCGGTCGCGATGCTGGCCTGCGCGCGCATCGGTGCGATCCACTCGGTGGTGTTCGGCGGCTTCGCCGCGCACAACCTGGCCGTGCGCATCGACGACGCCAGGCCCGCGGTGCTGGTCTGCGCCGACGCCGGCATGCGCGGCGGCAAGGTGATCCCGTTCAAGCCGCTGGTGGACGAGGCACTGGCGCGCGCGCAGCACCCGCCTGCGCACGTGCTGGTGGTCAACCGCGGCCTGGCCGCCGAGCTGCCGATGCAGGAGGGGCGCGACCTCGAATACGGCCCGCTGGCCGCGCAACACGCGGACGCCGAAGTGCCGGTGGAATGGCTCGAATCCAACGAACCCAGCTACATCCTTTACACCTCCGGCACCACCGGCAAGCCGAAGGGCGTGCAGCGCGACGTCGGCGGCTATGCCGTGGCCCTGGCCCTGTCGATGTGGTCGATCTACGACGTGCGCGCCGGCCAGGCGATGTTCTCCACCTCCGACATCGGCTGGGTGGTGGGCCACTCCTACAACGTCTACGGCCCGCTGATCGCCGGCGCCACCTCGATCCTGTACGAAGGCCTGCCGACCTGCCCGGACCCGGGCATCTGGTGGCGCATCTGCGAGAAGTACGGCGTGCGCACCATGTTCTCCTCGCCCACCGCGGTGCGCGTGCTGAAGAAGCAGGATCCCAAGTGGCTGCGCAGCGCCGACCTGTCGCAGCTGCAGTACCTGTTCCTGGCCGGCGAGCCGCTGGACGAACCCACCGCCGACTGGATCACCAGCGCCCTGGGCAAGACGGTGATCGACAACTACTGGCAGACCGAGACCGGCTGGCCGGTGCTGACCCTGATGCCGGGCGTGGAACTGAAGCCGGTCAAGCTCGGCTCGCCGGGCCTGCCAGCGCCGGGTTACCGCCTGCGCGTGATCGACGAGAACACCGGCCAGGACGTGGGGCCGGGGCAGAAGGGCGTGCTGGCGATCCAGCCGCCGCTGCCGCCCGGCTGCCTGAGCACGGTGTGGGGCGACGACAACCGCTTCATCGCCAGCTACTTCAGCCACTTCAGGGAGCAGCTGTACAGCTCGCTGGACTGGGCGATCCGCGACGAGGACGGCTACACCTTCATCCTTGGCCGCACCGACGACGTGATCAACGTCGCCGGCCACCGCCTGGGCACGCGCGAGATCGAGGAATCGGTGGCCAGCCACCCGGACGTGGCCGAGGCCGCGGTGGTCGGCGTGCACGACGAGGTCAAGGGCCAGGTGCCGGTGGTGTTCGCCACCCTCAAGCGGCCCGACGCCGATCCGGCCGATGCCGCCTGCGCCATGCTGCAGACCGTCACCCGCCAGCTTGGCGCGGTGGCGCGGCCGCAGCGCGTGTACGTGGTCAGCGCCCTGCCCAAGACCCGCTCAGGCAAGCTGCTGCGCCGCTCGCTGCAGGCCCTGGCCGAGCACCGCGACCCGGGCGACCTGTCCACCCTCGACGATCCCAATGCGCTGGAGGAAGTGAAGCGCGCGCTGGAGCGCGGCGCCGACGCCGGCTGCTGAGTGACGGCATGGCGCAAGCGTCCCCCCTTCCTGTAGCCGGGCGCATCCGACTCCCCCCGGATCGCCTGCCGGACGATGGAGGCCGGCAGGCGATGGATGCGTCCGGCCACGGGAACCTCCGGCTTGCCATGGAATACGCGGAACCATGGTCCCGGGTCCGGGCCTTGTTTCCACGAGGGTGCGGGTTGGCGATGATGCCGGGACTGCTGCGCAGGAGCAGTCGCGCGGGCCGCCAGGGCCAGGCATGCACGCAGCGGCCGCACGCTGCAGGAGCGGGACAGGCAGCATCCATGGCGCAAGGGGGAAACCATGAAAGAGGACGACTACGCCCGGCTCGAAGCGCTCTGCGCCGGTTTCCAACGGCAGTGGATCGCGGACCTGCGCGACACGCTCCGGGCGCATGGCATCGCCGACGAGGTGGCCAAGTCCGTCTGCGGCGATTTCAGCTTCGCGCTCTCGATGCTGCTGGACCAGGGCGAGATCGCGTACCAGGGCCGCATGTACCGGCCGTTCGTCGCCTTCGAGGCGGAGTCCGGGGACGAGGAGCCGGGGGAAATGATCGTCGAGCCGCTGGGACCGGAGTTCCACGAGTACGCCTACGGAACCACGGAAGAAGCCTGGGAGGACACCGGCCGGCCCGATGGCGGCAGCCCGCGGACCTGACCGGCCCCCCGCGCAGCCCGTTCCCGCGCAGACGCCGGCGCACGCTGGACGAAGGACCGGCGCCCGGCCTGGGCGTCCATCCGGCGTCCGCCACCCACGCGCTCACCGCGGCGGTGGAACGGAAACGCCTTCCTCGGTCTGCACCACCGGCTTGAGGGTGCCGTCATCGTTGTACTGCAGGTACTCGACGGTGACCGCGCGGCGGCCGAGGGCGCCTTCCTGGTCGCCGATGGTCAGGGCGGCGTTGTGCAGGAAGATGTACCACTGGCCCTTGAACTCGGCGATGCCCGGGTGGATGGTGAAGCTGTTCTTGCCCGAGCCGGTCAGTTCGCCGCGGTAGGTCCACGGGCCCTGGATCGAGGACGCGGTGGCGTAGGAGATGCGCTCGTCGGTGTGGGTGCTGCGGTCCAGCGAGGCGTAGGTGAGGTAATAGGTGTCGCCGCGCTTGTGCAGCCACGGGCCCTCTTCGAAATGCGGCGGGGTGATCTCGGTGATCGGGCCGTCAAGCTCGATCATGTTCGGCTTGAGCCGGGCGATGTAGCAGTGGCGGTTGCCCCAGGCGATCCAGGTGCTGCCGTCGTCGTCGGTGAACACCGTCGGGTCGATGTCTTCCCAGCTGTGCTCGCCCTTGGGCGTCATCTGGTTGGTGACCAGGGCCGAGCCCCGGGCGTCGACGAACGGGCCGGTGGGCGAATCGGACACGGCCACGCCGATGGCCTTGCCCGGGTGGGTGTCGTCGTGCTCGACCGCGGTGTAGAACCAGTAGCGGCCATCCTTCCCGATGACCTGGGAAGCCCAGGCATCGCCCTTGGCCCACTTGAAGTCGGTGGCCTGCATGACCGGGCCGTGGTAGGTCCAATGCTTCATGTCGCCGGTCGAGTACGCCAGCCACTGGCGCATGTTGAACATTTCCCCGTCGCGCGCCTCGTCGTGGCCGACGTAGAGGTACAGGCGGTCGCCGACCACCAGCGGCGCGGGATCGGCGGTGAAGCGGTCGCGGAACAGCGGATTGGAGCCCGGCGCAGGCCCGGGTGGATGCGCGGCGTGCGGATCCGTTCCGGCCGCGGCAGGCAAGACGGTGCTGCACAGCAGGAGCGCGAGGGCGGCGTGGCGGAGGCAGGAGAAGGTGCGGGACTTCGCAGGCATCGGTGGGCTCCGGGATCTCGGTGGTCCGCGCGGGCGGCCGGGCGAGTGTAGGCGCCGTCCGTCGCCCCACCGATTCGATCTGCGCCCGCCGGGATAACCGTCGGTATATGCCAATGCGCAGGCGCGCACGCCTGCTCGCGCGGGAAGCGTTGCGCCGCCTGCCCGGCGCCGTGCAGGATCCGTGCCGCGGTATTTCACGCCCGTTTCACGTCGCTTTCCCGCTAATCCGCGCGCCGACGCGGAAGCCCGGTTTCCGTTAGGCTCGTCCAACAATGTGGCTGGGGGGATCCGCTGGCATGCCGGGGGTCGTCCGGCTGCGCCCATTACAGGATCCCTGCATGGCCGCTCTCGACCCGCGTACGCTTACCCTCATCCAGTCCCGCCAGGACGCCATCCTCGACGCCTGGGCCGCCGGCTTCGCCCGGGCCGCGCAGGACGGGCGTGCTACGCCGCTCGAGCTCGACGCGCAGGTGCGCGGGTTCTGGCAGGCCTTCGCCGCCGCTCTCGGCCGCGCCGACGTTTCCAGCCTGCAGGGGGCCGAGTGGGACGACACCCGCCACTTCCTCGAGGACCTGTCGCGCGACCGCGTGCTCAAGGGCTTCAGCGCCGCGGAGACGGCGACCTTCATCTTCTCGCTCAAGCGCCCGCTGTTCGACGCGGTCGAGCAGGGCCTGGCCGCCGATCCGCAGGCCATGGCCGCGCAGTTGCGCGTGGTCTCGGACCTGCTGGACCAGCTGGGCCTGCACACCGTCAAGGTGTTCCAGAAGAACCGCGAGGACGTGATCAAGCGCCAGCAGGAGGAAATGCTGGAGCTGTCCACCCCGGTGGTGAAGCTGTGGGAGGGCGTGCTGGCGCTGCCGATGATCGGCACCCTGGATTCGCAGCGCACCCAGGTGGTGATGGAATCGCTGCTGCAGCGGATCGTGGAGACCGGTTCGGAGATCGCGATCATCGACATCACCGGCGTGCCCACGGTGGACACCCTGGTCGCCCAGCACCTGCTCAAGACCGTCACCGCGATCCGCCTGATGGGCGCCGACGCCATCATCAGCGGCGTGCGCCCGCAGATCGCGCAGACCATCGTCCACCTCGGCCTGGACCTGCAGGGCATCGTCACCAAGGCCAACCTCGCCGACGCCCTGGCGCTGGCGCTCAAGCGCACCGGCGTCACCGTGGCGAAGGCGGCCTGATGGAGCGCATCCCGATCCTGCAAATGGGCGACGTCCTGCTGGTCACCATCCAGGTGGACATGCACGACCAGCTTGCGCTGACGCTCCAGGACGACCTGGCCGAACGCATCCGCGCCACTTCCGCGCGCGGCGTGCTGATCGAGATCTCGGCACTGGACATCGTCGACTCCTTCATCGGCCGCATGATCGCCACCATCTCGGCGCTGGCCGCGGTGATGGACGCACGCACCGTGGTGGTGGGCATGCAGCCTGCGGTGGCGATCACCCTGGTGGAGCTGGGCCTGAACCTGACCGGCGTGAGCACCGCGCTCGACGTGGAGCGGGGCATGCGCCTGCTGCGGCAGGCAGGCGCCGGCGTCGAATGAGCAGCGCAGGGGAGTTGCCGATCCGCACCGAGCAGGACGTGGTGCTCGCCCGCCAGGCCGCCCGCCAGGCGGCGGTGGCCTGCGGCCTGCGCCTGGTCGACCAGACCAAGCTGGTCACCGCCGCCAGCGAGCTGGCGCGCAACGCCGTGGTCTACGGCGGCGGCGGGACGATGCACTGGCGCGTGGTCGAGGACGGAATGCGCCGCGGCCTGCGCCTGGAGTTCGTCGACCAGGGCCCGGGCATCGCCGACATCGAGCAGGCGTTGACCGACGGCTGGACCTCGGGTGCCGGCATGGGCCTGGGCCTGTCCGGTTCGCGCCGGCTGGTGGACGCGTTCGAGCTGGACAGTGCGCCGGGGCGGGGCACGCGGGTGGCGATCACCAAATGGGCATAGGGTTCGTCGGCCATCCCACGCGCTCCATCGTGGTCGAGGAGTCCTCCCAGGTCGGCCAGGTGCGGCGCGAAGCGCAGTCGCTGGCGCAACTGGCCGGATTCGCCGAACTGGATGCCGGGCGCGTGACGCTGGCGGCGGTGGAAATCGCCACCAACGTGCTGCGCCATGGCCGCGGCGGGCGGGTGCTGTTGTCGCTGCTGCAGGGCCGCGATGGCCGCGGCGTGGAGGTGTGCGGGATCGACCGCGGCCCGGGCTTCTCGCTGCCGCAGTGCCTGCCGGACGGCTATACCACCGGGGTTGGCAGCCCGGGCCAGGGCCTGGGCGCGATCCGGCGCCAGGCCCAGGTGTTCGACGTGTGGTCGGACGGGCGCGGCGCGGTGGTGCTGGCGCGCATCTATCCCGAGCGCAGCCGCGGGCAGGACCTCGGCTACGGCGCGCTGCGCCTGCCCATGCGCCAGGAAAGCGCCTGCGGCGATGCCTGGTTCCTGGGCGGCGACGGCAGCCGCGTGCTGGGCGTGTTGGTCGATGGCCTGGGCCACGGCCTGCTGGCGGCCGAGGCGGCCGACGCCGGCATCGCCGCGGCGGCCACAGCCGCGGACCTGCGCGCGGAGGAGGTGCTGGCGCGCATGCACGCACGCATGTCCTCCACCCGCGGCGCCGCCGCCGCGGTGTTCGAGCACGATCCGCAGGCCGGCGTGGTGCGCTTCGCCGGGGTGGGCAACATCGCCGCGGCGATCCACCTGCCCGGCGCGCCTGCACGCGGCCTGGCCTCGCATCCGGGCATCGTCGGCGCGCAGTACCGGCGCGCACCGGCGTTCGTGCTGCCAGCCGAACCGGGCGCGCTGCTGCTGCTGCACAGCGACGGCCTGCAATCGCGCTGGAGCCTGGGCGCGTACGAGGGCCTGGCCCACCGCCACCCGGCGCTGGTGCTGGCGGTCCTGCTGCGCGACTTCGACCGCGGGCGCGACGACACCGGCGCGCTCGCCATCCGCCTTGGAGGCCGGACGTGAATACCCCCGTTGCCACGGACACCGAACTGCAGCGCCTGCACGCGGAGAACGCCGCGCTGCGCGCCGAGCTGGAGGAGACCAACCAGGGGGTGCTGGCCCTGTACGCCGAGCTGGACCAGCAGGCCGAGCAGCTCAAGGAGGTCTCCGAGCTCAAGAGCCGGTTCCTGTCCTACATGAGCCACGAGTTCCGCACCCCGCTGGGCTCGATCCTGAGCATCACCCGGCTGCTGGAGGAGGGCATGGACGGCCCGCTCAACGACGAGCAGCTCAAGCAGGTGCGCTTCGTCAGCACCGCGGCGGTGGAGCTGCGCGACATGGTCGACGACCTGCTGGACCTGGCCAAGATCGAAGCCGGGCGGATCTCGATCTCCCCGGCCTGGTTCGACCTGATGGACCTGTTCTCGGCGCTGCGCGGCATGTTCCGGCCGCTGGTGGAGGGCGCCAACCACGTCGAGCTGGTGTTCGAGGAGCCGCCGGCGCTGCCGATGCTCTACACCGACGACAAGAAGCTGGCGCAGATCCTGCGCAACTTCATCTCCAACGCGCTCAAGTTCACCCCGCAGGGACGGGTGTCGGTATCGGCGCGGCCCGAAGGCGCGGCGCACATCCGCTTCAGCGTGCGCGACACCGGCATCGGCATCCCCGGGCACATGCTCGGCGCCCTGTTCGAGGACTTCGTCCAGGTCGACTCGCCGATCCAGAAGCGCCTGCGCGGTACCGGCCTGGGCCTGGCCCTGTGCCGCCGCTTCGCCGAACTGCTCGGCGGCAGCGTCGGCGTGCACAGCGTGGTCGGGCAGGGATCGGAATTCCACGTGATCGTGCCCATCGCACTACCGGAGAAGAACGATGACGGGAGCTAGCCGGATCCTGGTGGTCGACGACAACGCCGCCACCCGCTACTCGGTGCGGCGCGTGCTCGAGCGCCAGGGCTTCAGCGTGGCCGAGGCCGGCACGGGCAACGAGGGCCTGGCGCAGCTGGCCGCGGCCGCGTTCGACGCGCTGGTGCTGGACGTGAACCTGCCGGACATGAGCGGCTTCGACCTGGTGCGTACCTTGCGCGCCGACCTGGCCACCAGCCTGCTGCCGGTGATCCACGTCTCCGCCGCCTCGATCGCCCGTGGCGACGTGATCGCCGGCCTCGACGCCGGCGCCGACGCCTACCTGGTGCATCCGGTTGACCACGACGTACTGCTGGCCACGCTGCGCACCCTGCTGCGGGTGCGCAGGGTCGAGGACGCGCTGCACGCCAGCGAGGCGCGCTTCCGCGGGATCTTCGAGAACGTGGGCGCGCCGATCGCGGTGGTGTCCGGCGAGCTGGAGGTGCGCGATTCCAACCACGCCTTCAAGCGCCTGCTGGACGAGGCGGGGGCGCCGGACCTGTCCGCGCTGTTCGGCGATCAGCCGGTGGACGCGCTGTGCGAGGCCTTGCGCAGCGGCGGCAGCTGGAAGGGTACCTACTGCCTGCATACCCCGCGCGGCCGCCGCGTGACCGAGTGGCGGGTTAGCCCGTACAAGGGCCCGGGCGCGGGCCTGCTGTACGTGGAGGACCAGACCGAGCAGCACGCGCGCGAGCAGGAGCACCGCCAGCAGCTGCATTCGGCCACCAGCGAGCTGGCGGTGCAGATCGCCGAGCGCGAGCGCACCGAAGCCGAGCTGCAGCAGGCGATGAAGATGGACGCGCTGGGCAAGCTCACCGGTGGCATCGCCCACGACTTCAACAACCTGCTGACCGGCATCATCGGCGCGCTGGACATGATCAACGCCGCGGTGGAGAACGGCCGCCTGGAGCGCATCCCGCGCTTCGCCGGGGTCGCCACCACCTCGGCGTTCCGCGCCGCGGCGCTGACCCAGCGCATGCTGGCGTTCGCGCGCAAGCAGTCGCTGGATGCCACCGCGTTCGACATCGGCGCGCGCGTGTCCAGCCTGGCCGAGCTGCTCACCCGCTCCATCGGCGAGAACATCGACCTGGCGTTCGACCTGCCGGCGGAAGGCCTGGTCGTGGTGGCCGACGCCAACCAGCTGGAGAGCGTGGTCCTGAACCTGGTGATCAACGCGCGCGACGCGCTGAAGGGTGCCGGGCGCATCACCATCTCCGCGCGCCCGGCCACCCAGGTGCCGTCCGACCTGCCACCGGGCGAGTACGTGAGCCTGGAGGTGACCGACGACGGCCCCGGCATCCCCGCCGACATCATCGACAAGGTGTTCGAGCCGTTCTTCACCACCAAGCAGATCGGGCAGGGCACCGGCCTGGGCCTGTCGATGACCTACGGCTTCGCCCGCCAGAGCGGCGGCACCGCGCGCGTGCACAGCGTCGAAGGCCAGGGCACCACCATCGAGCTGCTGCTGCCGCGCGGGCGCCAGGCCGCGCCGGAGGCGCCGGTGGAGGAGCCGGAGGTACGCGGCGGCGCCGAGAGCATCCTGCTGGTGGACGACAACGAGCTGGTGCGCGGCATGGCGCTGGAAGTGCTGGTGGACGCAGGCTACGAAGTGGTGGCCTGCACCGACGCGGCCGAGGCGCTGCAGGCGGCCGCCCAGCGCGGCTTCGACCTGCTGCTGACCGACGTCGGCCTGCCCGGGATCAGCGGCCGCGAGCTGGCCGACCGCGTGCGCGAGCGGCACCCGGGCACCGCGGTGCTGTTCGTCACCGGCTACGCGGAGAACGCCCAGGACCGCCAGGCCTTCCTCGGCGAGCGCATGGACCTGCTGCTCAAGCCGTTCAACCTCAACGAGCTGCTGCGCGCGGTGCGGCAGAAGCTGGGCTGAGGCACGCGGCTCAGGCGCGCGGCGCGCTGTCTTCGCCGCTTTCCGGCGGCAGCCCGGTGTAGCTGGCGCGCGGCCGGATCAGCCGGCCCAGTGCCTGCTGCTCGAGCACGTGCGCCAGCCAGCCGGCCAGGCGCCCGGCGGCGAAGATCGACAGCGCCGGCGCGGCGGGCAGGCCGTACACGTAGCAGATCGCGGCCAGCATGAAGTCCACGTTGGGGCGGCGCTCGGACACGCCCTCGGCGGCGGCGACTACTTCCTCCACCAGCTGCATCGGTGCCTCCGCCACCGGCTGGGTGCGCAGCATGGCCAGCAGTTCGGTGGCGCGCGGGTCGCCGTCCGGATAAAGCGCGTGGCCGAAGCCGGGCAGGTCCTCGCCCTGGCGCCAGCGCGCGGCGATCAGGCGCTTGACGTCGCGGGTCTGGCGCGCGTCCTCCAGCAGCGCGTAAACCCGTGCGGTGGCGCCGCCATGGCGCGGGCCGGCCAGCGCCGACAGGCCGGCGCACACGGTCGCGTGCAGGTGCGCGCCGGTGGAGGCGACCACGCGCGCGGCGAAGGCGGAGACGTTGAGCTCGTGGTCGGCGCACAGCACCAGCGCGGCGCGCACCAGTTCGGCGAAGCCTTCGTCGCCGGGGCACCAGGTGCCGGCCAGCAGGCGGTGCACCGGGCCGGACGGGCGCCGCGCCACCAGCAGGCCGGCGTTCTGCCGCAGCAGGGTCGCCGCCAGGGCGCGGCGTGTGGCCTGGTCGGCCTGGAACGAATGCGGCACCTGCAGCGCCAGCAGCGGGATCACCGCCATCGCCCGCGCCAGCGGCGGCAGCTCCGGGTCGGTGGCCAGCGCCACCACCCGCGCCGGCCAGTCGCCGGGCGGATCGGCGAACGGATCCTGGCTGCCGCAGTCCCACAGCAGGCGTGCGGTGTCCTCCAGGGTGGCGCCGGCGCGGGCCATGGCGACGGCTGAACGTCCGCGGTAGTAGGGTCCGTCCGGACGGATCAGCGAAATGCGCGTTTCCAGCACCGGCAGGCCGCGGTCCAGGCTCTGCGCGGCGCCGCGCGCCGGGCCGCGGCCGAGGCGCTTGCGCTGCGCCAGCCGCTCCACGTCCTGGCGGCGGTACATCCGGCTGCGGTGGTCGCGGCCGGGGCGGGATTCCAGCAGTCCCCGGCTGACATAGGCGTACAGCGTGGCCGGGCTGATGCCCAGCAGGCGGCAGGCCTCGGTAGCGGGAATCAGGTCGCGGTCCAGGGACATATTGATTTGAAGGATCAAGATTGATCAACCGGTAACAGGGTGACACATTGCCCGCGCCACGTGAACCACGTGCCCAGGAGTCCGCCATGTCCAATGCTTCCGCCGGTGCGCGCTTCCGCGCCGCCCTCGCCGCCGAGTCGCCGCTGCAGGTGATCGGCGCGATCAACGCCAACCACGCCCTGCTGGCCAAGCGCGCCGGCTTCCGCGCCATCTACCTGTCCGGCGGCGGGGTCGCGGCCGGCTCCCTGGGCCTGCCGGACCTGGGCATCAACACCCTCGAGGACGTGCTGATCGATACCCGTCGCATCACCGACGTGTGCGACCTGCCGCTGATGGTTGACATCGACACCGGCTTCGGCCCGTCCGCGTTCAACATCGAGCGCACGATCAAGAGCCTGATCAAGGCCGGCGCCGCCGCCTGCCACATCGAGGACCAGGTCGGCGCCAAGCGCTGCGGCCACCGTCCGGGCAAGGAGATCGTCAGCCAGGGCGAGATGGTCGACCGGATCAAGGCCGCGGCCGACGCCAAGACCGACCCGGACTTCTTCCTGGTCGCGCGCACCGACGCCATCCAGGTCGAGGGCGTGGACGCGGCGATCGAGCGCGCCATCGCCTGCGTCGAGGCCGGCGCCGACGGCATCTTCGCCGAGGCCGCCTACGACCTGGACACCTACCGCCGCTTCGTCGAGGCGGTGAAGGTGCCGGTGCTGGCCAACATCACCGAGTTCGGCAAGACCCCGCTGTTCTCGCGCGAGGAGCTGGCCTCGGCAGGCGTGGCCATCCAGCTGTTCCCGCTGTCGGCCTTCCGCGCCGCCAACAAGGCCGCCGAGAACGTGTACCAGGCCGTGCGCCGCGACGGCCACCAGCGCAACGTGGTCGATTCCATGCAGACCCGCGAGGAACTGTACGACCGCATCGGCTACCACGCCTTCGAGCAGAAGCTCGACGCGCTGTTCGCCGCGAAGAAGTAAGCGCATCCGGCCGGGCCCGCGCGGCCGGCCACCCCGAACACAGGAGCACGAAGATGAGCGACACCACCGCCACCGCCACGTTCAAGCCGAAGAAGTCCGTGGCCCTGTCCGGTACCGCCGCCGGCAACACCGCGCTGTGCACCGTCGGCCGCAGCGGCAACGACCTGCACTACCGCGGCTACGACATCCTCGACATCGCCAACGCCTGCGAGTTCGAGGAGATCGCCTACCTGCTGGTGCACGGCAAGCTGCCCAACCGCGCCGAACTGGCCGGCTACAAGGCCAAGCTCAAGGCGCTGCGCGGCGTCCCGGCGGCGGTCAAGTCCGCGCTGGAACAGCTGCCGCTGTCGGCCCATCCGATGGACGTGATGCGCACCGGCGTGTCGGTGCTCGGCTGCATCAGCCCGGAGAAGGACGACCACAACCACCCGGGCGCGCGCGACATCGCCGACAAGCTGATGGCCTCGCTCGGTTCGATGCTGCTGTACTGGTACCACTACAGCCACAACGGCAAGCGCATCGAGGTCGAGACCGACGACGACTCCATCGGCGGCCACTTCCTGCACCTGCTGCACGGGGAGAAGCCGCGCGAGAGCTGGGTGCGCGCCATGCACACCTCGCTGATCCTGTACGCGGAGCACGAGTTCAACGCCTCGACCTTCACCGCGCGCGTGATCGCCGGCACCGGCTCGGACATGTACAGCTGCGTCGCTGGCGCGATCGGCGCGCTGCGCGGGCCGAAGCACGGCGGCGCCAACGAGGTCGCGTTCGAGGTGCAGAAGCGCTACGACACCCCGGACGAGGCCGAGGCCGACATCCGCGCCCGGGTCGAGCGCAAGGAAGTGGTCATCGGCTTCGGCCACCCGGTCTATACCGTGGCCGACCCGCGCAACCAGGTGATCAAGGAAGTGGCGCGGCAGCTGTCGGCCGAGCAGGGCAACATGAAGATGTTCGACATCGCCGCGCGTCTGGAGGCGGTGATGTGGGAGATCAAGAAGATGTTCCCCAACCTCGACTGGTTCAGCGCGGTCAGCTACCACATGATGGGCGTGCCCACGGCCATGTTCACCCCGCTGTTCGTGCTGGCCCGCACCGCCGGCTGGAGCGCCCACGTGATCGAGCAGCGCCAGGACGGCAAGATCATCCGCCCCAGCGCCAACTACACCGGCCCGGAGAACCTCCCGTTCGTCCCTCTGGACCAGCGCCCCTGAAGTGCTATCGTGATCCCCGCGTATTCCTGGGGGGGAACCGATGCGCGAGGGGATTTACCGGAAGACCGAGGCGGGTCGCGACGAGATCCGCGACCGCGCCCGCAAGCTGCCGCCGCAACTGCGGACGGTCCTGCTGATGGTGGACGGCCAGCGCACGCTGGCCGAATTGCGCCAGGTGGCCGCCGGGGTCAAGGCCCCGGAGGACGCCCTGGAGCGGCTGCTGGCCGAGGGCCTGATCGAACCGGTGAGCAACGGCTTCGATGCCGCCGGGCTGGCCCAGGCCGCCCGCGGCGGCGGGCCGGGCGCACCGGTGCCGGCCGTGGCCGAAGAGGAGCCGCCGCCGGCACGCACGGCCGACGAGGCCAACGAATACGTGCGCCTGTACGAGGCCATGAGCGAGGCGGTCCGCGCCCACCTGGGCCTGCGCGGCTATTTCATGCAGCTGAAGATCGAGCGCTGCACCGACGCCGCCGGGCTGCGCGAGGTCCTGCCGGAGCTGCGCCAGGCCCTGGCCAAGGCCCGCGGCGAGGAGTTCGCCACGTTCTGGGAGCGCCAGCTCCAGGGCTGAGGGCCGCCGGGGTACTGGCGGCGCGGCGCCGTGGCCGGGCTCAGGCCAGGCCTTCGTCCCGGAGCGCGCGCTGCACGCCCGGGTCGGCGTCCATGCGCCCGCGGAAGGCGACCAGCGCGTCCAGCCCGGACAGGTCCACGCCGGTACGCGTGGCCCAGCGCAGCGCCATATAGAAGTAGGGGTCGGCAAAGCTGCGGAACCCGGCCAGCCAGTCGCGGCTGGCCAGGACCTTGTCCGCGCCCTCCAGCAAGGTGCGGATCCGGGCGCGGGCATTGCTGCGCAGCGCCTCGTGCTGCATCGGGTCGGCCACGAACGCGGCCGGCGCGAACATCGGCTTGAACGCCGGATGCAGGTCGGAATTGACGAAGGCCAGCCAGCGGGTGGCCTCGGCGCGCTGGCGGGCGCTGCCGTCGCCAGCCAGGCCGGACTCGGGGAAGCGGTCGGCCAGGTAGCCGGCGATGGCCACGTTCTGGGTCAGCACGAAGTCGCCGTCCACCAGCACCGGCACCGAGCCGGCCGGGTTCAGCGCCCGGAACTCCGGCGACTTCAGCCCGTCGGCGTCCAGGATCTGCAGCTCGAAGGGCTGGCCGGTCCAGCACAGGTCGATGTGGATCGCGGTGGAGCAGGCGCCGGGCTTGGTGTACAGCTTCATGCAGGTCGGGATGCGGGCTGGGGACGCCGGGAGAGGCGGCGCCGGGGACGGTGGGTCAGGTGCGCGGCTTGAGCCGCTGCACCCGGTAGAAGGTGTGGTCGCCGATGGTCGCCACCTGGTAGGCGTTGGACCAGCTGGGATTGGCGATGGAATGGGCGGCGAAATGGCTGGCGCCAGGCACGATTTCCTTGCGCTGCCCCGCCGGCAGCGCCC
>NZ_ALIP01000126.1:0-25670 GCF_000283075.1 Pseudoxanthomonas sp. GW2 | reverse complement strand
GGGCCGGAACGCCAGCATGCGCAGCACGCTCATCTCGAAGCCGACCCGCGGCGCCGGGGCCAGGTCCAGGTCGCGGCGGCCGTTGATCGCCATCTGGTACCAGATCTGCACCACCTCCGGCCGCACCCGGCCGGCGTAGGCGTCCACGTCGATGCCCTCGTCCTCGCGCCGCGCGCCCGGCACCAGCTGCCGCACCTGGATCCGGTGCAGCGCCTCGGCCAGCGCCTCCAGCACGTTGCCCCAGTCAGGGGCGAACCCGGCCAGGCGCTCGACCGTGGCCAGCAGGGCCTCTCCGTTGCCGTCGGCCAGCGCATCCAGCAGCGCCGCCACCTGGGTGCGGTCGACGCTGCCGAGCATGGCCCGCACTGCATCCTCGCGCAGCGCGCCGCCGGCGTAGGCGATGGCCTGGTCCAGCAGCGACAGGCCGTCGCGCAGGCTGCCGTCGGCCGCGCGCGCCAGCTGGCGGATCGCCCCGGCGTCGGCCTCGATGCCCTCGGCGGCCAGGATCTTCGTCATCTGGCCTTCGATCTGGCCCTCGTCCAGCCGCTTGAGGTTGAACTGCAGGCAACGCGACAGCACCGTGACCGGCAGCTTCTGCGGGTCGGTGGTGGCCAGCAGGAACTTCACGTGCCCCGGCGGCTCCTCCAGGGTCTTCAGCAGCGCGTTGAACGCCGCCTTGGAGAGCATGTGCACCTCGTCGATCAGGTACACCTTGTACTGCCCGCGCGAGGGCATGTACTGCGCGTTCTCGATCACCTCGCGGACGTCGTCCACGCCGGTGTTGGAGGCCGCGTCGATCTCCAGCAGGTCGATGTAGCGCCCGGCGTCGATGTCCTGGCAGGCGGCGCACTGGCCGCAGGGCTCGGCGCTGGTGCCCTTCTCGCAGTTGAGCGACTTGGCGAAGATGCGGGCGATGGTGGTCTTGCCCACGCCGCGGGTGCCGGTGAACAGGAAGGCATGGTGCACCCGCCCGCTGTCCAGGGCGTTGCCCAGGGCGCGGACGACGTGTTCCTGCCCGACCAGCTCGGAGAACCGCTTCGGGCGCCACTTGCGGGCGAGGACCAGGTAGGACATCGGCAGACCACGTTCGGCCGGGTTTCCGGCAGGACCGGCATTGTGCCATGCCCGCCGCGCCGGCCGCCCCGCGCTTGTGGCAAGGCCGCGCGGGCGCTAGAATCCCCGGCCCTGCTGGCCGTTGCGACGGCCCGGCAGGTTCCGGAGAGGTGTCCGAGTGGTTGAAGGAGCACGCCTGGAAAGTGTGTAGGCGGCTAAACACCGCCTCGGGGGTTCGAATCCCCCTCTCTCCGCCAGATACGAAAAGCGAAGGCCCCCGCAAGGGGGCCTTTTTCGTGTCTGGCGGAGAGATGGGCTGGTTCAAACCCCTCACGGTTCGACCACCCGCGTAGCAGGTGGCGCGAGGCGCGCAGCGGCTCGCAATCCCTCCTCGCGCTGGCGGAGAGAGGGATCCTGACTCGAACCACCCGAGGCACCGGGACACCGGAAAACCTGAAGGATCGGCAGGCTCCTGCTCGCACGGATGGAGCACCGGCGAAGCCATCACCAGGCGGCGAGGCCGCACAGGCCGATTGCCCCCATTCCCCGTCACCGAAGCCTCCCAGGCATGGAGCGAACTGCGCAGACGCGGCGAGAACGCCTTCGGAACACTTCCGTCGCCCACGCCGGTAGTGGCATGACCTGGGTCGCGCCACGGCGACAAGTACGGGGTGCCGCCAACGCGCCTGCTCCCCGGGTGCGCTTCGCTCAGCCGGGCTACGCGCCAGCGCCTTGCCCACGGCGATGCGAGCTTCTCCTGCTCAGCTGGCCTGGCAGAACTCCAGCGGCACCAGCTCCACCGCCCACCCGGCTTCTTCGCCCAGCACCGCGGCCGGGTGCATCGCGGCGATCCGCAGCGCCTCCTCCTCGCTGTCGGCCTCGATCACGAACAGGCCGCCCACCACTTCCTTGGACTCGGCGTACGGGCCGTCGCTGATGCTCGTCCTGCCGCCGCGCGGGCGCAGGGTCTTGCGCGCCGGCGGCTCGGCCAGCGAGGCCGAAAGGCGCATCCTGCCGGTGGCCTGCATCTTCCGGTCCAGCTCCGGGCATTGGCCGACGAGTGCGGCGACGGCCTCCGGCGCCATCGCGGCGAAGGCTTCGGGGGAGTAATAGGCCAGGCCAAGGTATTTCATCGCGTTCCCTCCATGGGACTGCCCGCACGACGAGCCGGCGGACCGGATATCGACCGGCGGCGGTGCCGGCGATGATGCGGCCGGGCGGCACGTCCTGGCCCGTTTCCAGCGCCGCGTGGCCCGGCCGGCGCTTGTTGGCCCGGATGCCCCGCCATAGCATCGATCGGGCCAACCAGGCCGCCTCCCCATGCCGCGCAGCGCCGTCCTTGCCTCCGAAGGCATCAGCCTCTTCCACCTGTCCGTGCCCAGCCTGGTGTTCGGGCGCGACCGCCGCGATGCCGGCCTGCCGCGCCACGAGGTGGTGGTCTGCGCGCAACAGCCCGGTCCGGTGGCCACGGCCGATGGCCTGCCCGTCGAGGTGGCGCACGGGCTGGAGGCGCTGGAAACCGCCGACATCGTCATCGTCCCCTCCTGGGGCACGCCTGAGGTCCCGGCGCCGGAGGCGGTCACCTCGGCGCTGGCGGCCGCGCATGCGCGCGGGGCGACCATCGTCGGTTTCTGCGTGGGCGCGTTCGTGCTGGGTGATGCGGGCCTGCTGGACGGGCTGCCGGCCACCACCCACTGGGCCTGGCGCGAGCGCTTCGGCCAGCGCTTCCCCACCTCCTGCTTCCGGCCCGACGTGCTGTACGTGGATACCGGCCGCGTCGTCACCTCGGCCGGCACCGTCGCCGCGATCGACTGCTGCCTGCACCTGGTGCGCCGGCGCTACGGCGCGGAGGTAGCCAACCGGGTGGCGCGCCGGCTGGTCACGCCGCCGCACCGCGACGGCGGGCAGGCGCAATACATCGAGCAGCCGGTGCCCGAGCGCGTGTCCGACGACCGCCTCGCCACGGTGGTCGAATGGGCGCGCGGCCACCTGGACCAGCCGCTGTCGATCGACACCCTTGCCGGCATGGCGCTGATGAGCCGGCGCAACTTCACCCGCCGCTTGCGCGAGGCGGTGGGTACTTCGGCCCAGCGCTGGATCGCGACCGAACGCCTGCGCCTGGCGCAGCGCCTGCTGGAAACCACCGACCTGGCCATCGATCAGGTCGCCGAGGCCGCCGGCTTCGGCACCTCGCTGTCGCTGCGCCAGCGCTTTGCCGAGGACGTGGGCATGTCGCCCTCGGCGTACCGGCGGGCATTCCGGCAATCGGTCGGGCGCGGCACATCGCTGCCATCGTGCGCGGGCCGCGCCGGGCGCAGCCCGCCGGCACGCGCCGGCACGCCATACCGCCGGCTTGCGGAGATTGGCCCGATTCCATTGCCCGCTGTCGCAAAGGCCAATGTCGGGCTTCCCGGGCGGACAGGAAGATGGCTCCCCTGCTTTCCCCCTGCGAGGTCCGCCATGCATTCCATCCGCCGCGCCCTGCCCGTGATCGACGTGCAGAACGCGTACTTCGACGGCCAGCTGCCCATCGGGTTTCCCGACCGCCGCCGCAGCCTGGCCAACATCATCGCCGCCATGGACGCCGCGCACGGCCACGTCGTCCCGGTGGTCGTGGCCCAGGACATCACCCGGGCCGCGGGAGGGAAGGCGGCATGAGCGCGCTGCCCACCCCGCCGCCGGGCCGGAGCCTGGCCGGCACCTACCTGCGCATGCTGGGCGCCACCGCGATCTGGGCGGTGACCTTCCATGTCGGCCACTACACCGCCCAGCACGCCGATCCGCTGGGCGTGGCCCTCCTGCGCTTCCTGTTCGCCGGCCTGACCCTGGCCGGGATCGCGGTGCTGCGCGGGCAGTCGCTGCGGATCACCCGGGCGCAGCTGCCGCTGGTCCTGGCCTTGGCCATCCCCGGCGTGGTCGCCTACACCCTGTTCTTCCTGGCCAGCGTGCAGAGCATTTCCGGAACCCGCGCGGCGCTGATCACCGCCGGCAGCCCGGTGATGGTGGAACTGGCGTCGATCGTGCTGCTCGGCACCGCCGCCAGCGCCTCGCGCTGGACCGGGATCGTGCTGCGCTGCTGGGCACGGCGGTGGTCCTCACCCGCGGCAACCTGCAGGACGTGGCCACCACCGTCGGCCGCGGCGAGCTGTTTGCGCTGGGCTGCATGCTGGCCTGGTCGGCGCATGTGTTCATGAGCCGGCGGATCGCCACGGTGGGCCTGAGCGCGCTGGTGGCCACCGTCTCGTCGGTGCTGGCGGGTGCGGCGCTGCTGGCGGTGCCACTGGCGCTGGGCGGCAATCCCCAGCGCGTGCTGCACTACCCGGCCGGGGTGTGGCTGTCGGTACTGCACATGGCCTGGCTGGCGACCGCGCTGGCCTTCATCTGGTTTGCCGACGGCGTGCGCGCGGTGGGCCCGACGCGTGCCTCGGTGTTCACCAACTTCGTGCCGGTGGTGGCGGTGCTGGTGGGCGTGCTGGCGCTGGGCGACCACCTGCACTGGTCGATGGCCGTCGGCGGCCTGCTGGCGGTGGCCGGAGTCTGGCTGGCCAACCGCCAGCCCGCGCCGGCCGCCGTCCGGGCCCAGCCCGCCGAACGTTCCTCCTGCCACGCCTAGGCTGCGTGCGGCCTGCCGCGGCGGTGCGCGCCTGCGGTTCCGGCAGGCCGGCCGCACCCGCCGGGCCTGCGGCGCTCAGGCGTTCCCGGCCCGCAGCGCGCTCGGCGGCACGCCCATGATCCGCTTGAACGCGCGGCTGAAGGACGCCTCGGAGTCGTAGCCCAGGCGCTCGGCCGCGACCGCCACGCGCATGCCTTCGCGCTGGATCCAGCGGCGGGCCTGGAACATCTTCACCTTGGCCACGTAGCGCGCCGGGGTCTCGCCGACGATGCGGGTGAAGGACTCGGCGAAACGCGAGCGCGAGGCCCCCATGATTGCCGCCAGCGAGGGCACGTCCCAGTTGCGCCCGGGATCGGCATGGATGGCGGCGATGACCTTGCCCAGCTTCGGGCACCGTACCGCGGCGATCCAGCCGGTGGAGTCACTGCACCCGCATTCGACCCAGGCACGGATGATGCTGGCGGCCAGCACGTCGGCCAGGCGTGCAAGGATGCCGCAGCTGCCGATGCGGTCCGCCTCGGCCTCGCGTTCCATGGCCTCCAGCAGCACCGGCACGGCCGGATCGCGGCTGACCAGTGCGCCGGCATGCATCACCTCCGGCATCATCGCCAGCAGCGGATGCAGCGGGTCGAGGTTGAAGCGCATCGCACCGCAGAACATCACGCACTCCGGCGCGGCCTGCGCGCCGGCGCCCGACACGGCCGCCGCGGCGCTGCCGTTGCCCAGCAGGTAGAGGTTGTCGGCGACCGGCTGGCGCGCCAGCGCATGGATATCGATGGCCGGGACGTCAGGCGCGCTGGCCAGCACGTGCATGCTTCCGCGCGGCAGCAGCACCGCGTCCCCGGCCCGCAGGTGCTTCCATTCCATGTGCGGCGTCCACAGCCAGGCCTCGCCGCGGGCGACGAAGTGGAAGCGCGCATCGCGCTGGGCGGGGAACGCCAGCGCCCACGGCTCGCGCATCTCGCAGCGGCCGTATTCCACGCCTTCCAGGCGCATGTCGAGCAGGACGCGGGTCAGCAGATCGCCGGCGTGCGGTTCGATCGGCCGATGCAGGCGGGAGGAATCGTCAAGCATAAGGGACTTTCCATCATTCAAACGCCCACAGCCTACGCCTAACGTGGCCGCCCTCCCCCACTTGGCTGGCTGTCATGTCCCGAACCGAGTGTTCCGTTTGCGATGCCACCACCCTGGTGGCCAATGCCGGGCCGGCGGCGCGCTGGCCGGCGGTGTTCTCCCTGACCCTTGGCGTGTTCGGCCTGGTCACCGCCGAGTTCCTGCCGCCCAGCCTGCTGACCGCGATGGCCGCCGACCTCGGCGTCAGCGAAGGCGCCGCCGGGCAGACCGTCACCGCCACCGCGGTGGTGGCGGCGATCGCCAGCCCTTCGCTGCCGGTGCTGACCGGGCGGATCGACCGGCGCCTGGTGATGCTGGGGCTGACCGTACTGCTGGTGCTCTCCAATGCCATGGCGGTGTGGGCCAGCGACCTGTGGACCCTGCTGGCGGCGCGGGTGGTCCTGGGCGTGGCCCTCGGCGGCTTCTGGTCGATGGCCGGGCCACTGGCCATGCGCCTGGTCCCGGAGGCGTGGTTCGCGCGGGCGATGGCGCTGGTGCTGTCGGGCGTGTCGCTGGCCACCGTGTGCGCCGCGCCGGTTGGCGCGTGGATGGGCGATACCTGGGGCTGGCGCAGCGCGTTCATCGCCGCCGGCGTGCTCGGCCTGGTGACCCTGGCCACGCAGTGGCTCACCCTGCCGAAGCTGCCGGCGCGCGGTACCGCCGACCTGCACACCCTGGTCCGGCTGCTCGGGCGCCCGCCGGTGCGCGCGGTGCTGCTGGCGGTGCTGCTGGTGATCTCCGGGCACTTCGCCGGCTTCACCTACGTGCGGCCGCTGATGGAAAACGTCGCCGGCCTGCCGATCGGCGCGATCTCGGCGGTGCTGCTGGGTTACGGCATCGCGGGCTTCTTCGGCAACCTCGCCGGCGGCCACGTGGCCGGGCGCAGCGAGCGCATGGCGGTGGTCCTGGGCAGCGCCTCGATCGCGGTGCTGGCGGCGGCGATGCTGGTGGCCGGACACTGGGCCGCGCTGACTTCGGTGGCGATCGTCCTGTGGGGCTTCGCGTTCGCCGCGTTCCCGGTCGCGTTCCAGGTCTGGATCATGCGTGCCGCGCCGGACCAGGCCGAGGCCGCCAACGGCCTGGTGGTGGCCGCGTTCCAGGTCGCCATCGCCAGCGGCGCCATCGGTGGCGGCGTCCTGGTCGACAGCATCGGCGCGCTGGGCGGGCCGCTGTTCGCGCTGGTGGCGATGTCGCTGGGCGCGGCGCTCACGCTGAAGTTCGGGCCGCGCGGCGGTTCGCCGGTCGCGGTCGCGCCCGGACACTGAGGAGGCCAACCGTGGAAGCTCCCCTCCGCAATCGCCGCCTCGTCCTGGCCGCCCATCCGCGCGGCCTGCCAACCGAGGACGACTTCCGCCTGGAAACCGCGCCCGTTCCCGGACCCGGCGAGGGCCAGGTGCTGCTGCGCACGCTGTTCCTGTCGATCGATCCCTACATGCGCAACCTGATGGACCAGGCGGGCCCCGGCTATGCGCCACCGGTGCCGCTGGGCGGCACCATGCCCGGCGGCACGATCAGCCGGGTGGTGGCCTCGCGCCACCCGGGTTTCCAGTCCGGTGCGCTGGTGCAGGCCAACGCCGGCTGGCAGGACTACGCGCTGTCCGACGGCAGCGACCTGGTCCCGGTGGATGGTCTGGCGCGCCCCTCGCTGGCGCTGGGCGGCCTGGGCATGCCGGGATTCACCGCCTACGTGGGGCTGCTCGACATCGGCCAGCCGCGGGCCGGCGAAACCGTGGTCGTGGCCGCGGCCACCGGTGCGGTCGGCGCGGTGGCCGGGCAGCTGGCGCGCCTGCATGGCGCGCGCGTGGTCGGCATCGCCGGCGGCGCGGACAAGTGCCGGCATGCGGTGGAGGTGCTCGGCTTCGACGCGTGCATCGACCATCGCGCACCGGACTTCCGCACCCACCTGGCGGCCGCCTGCGCGGACGGCATCGACGTGTACTTCGAGAACGTCGGCGGCGCCGTGCTGGATGCGGTGCTGCCGCTGCTGAACCCGCATGCGCGCATCCCGCTGTGCGGCTTCATCGCCCACTACAACCAGGATGGCCCTGCGGCCGGACGCGACCGGCGCCCCGCCCTGCTGGCCACCCTGCTGTCCAAGCGCGTGCGCATGCAGGGTTTCATCATCCTCGACCACTACGCCAGCCGCTTCGCCGCGTTCCGGCGCGACATGGAGCCGTGGGTCGGCGAGGGCCGCATCGTGCTGGTGGAGGACGTGGTCGACGGCCTGGAGCAAGCCCCGGCGGCGCTGGCGGGCCTGCTGCAGGGACGCAACCTCGGCAAGCTGGTGGTGAAGGTGGCGGAGTAGCGCGTCACCCAGCGCCCCCCGGTTCCAACCGGCCGCCCCGCCATTGGCTGGCCGCCCTCTTCCGCCACCGCTGCGGCCCTATGCTGTGGCCTTCCCGCGACCGCCACGGAGCCCGGAATGACCACCAGCCGCCAGGGAACGCGAGGCACCCGCGGGCGCATGGCCCGGCTTGCACGCCAGGCCTGCCGCGCGATGGCCGCCGGCATCGCCCTAGTGCCCGCGGTGCAGGTGCCGGCAGCCACAGCGGCGCAGGTGCTCGAATGCGTGGTCGAAGGCGAGCCGCCGGAGCGCATGCGCGTCGGCGACGGGGTCTGGCAGGAGTGGGATGGCACCGCATTCTCGCCGCCGCTGTGCGGGCGTCGCGCCGGCGACCGCCGCCAGCGCGTGGCCTGGAGCTGCCGATGGCAGCCGCATGCGTGGACGCTCGAGTACGCCTCGGTCGACCGCCAGAGCCATGGCGTCTACCGCCGCGTGGAGACCCTGGATCCGCGTACCGGCGCCTACCACCGCCGCATCACCGACGACACCTTCGTGCTCGAAGGCGGCACGCGGCTGGAGTTCAACGCCTACGGGCAGTGCCGGGTGGTGGAGCACTGAGGCGCGCGCCCCGGTGCGATCCCGTGGCCGAGGCGGCCAGGACGCTCGCCACCGCGCGCGATGCCAGGGGCCGTTTCGCAGCTTTCCAGGGCCCCGGAAGGGTGGCGGCCCCGCCGGCTTGCCTCGGCGCCCGCGTCGATCGATACCGTTGCTGCCTTCCGGCCCTGGCGGGGTTTTCGACCTAGCGTCGCGAGGGGCCGACGGGGCCACCATAGACGCGGGCCGCGCAGCGCGCGGCCCGGTGAGGCGCGCATTCTAGCCCATCGCCGCGGCGCGGCGCCAATGGCGGTTCAGGAACGCGCGGGCCATGGTCCCGGCGTTCGCGGGGGACGCCGCGCGAACGCAAGGGCCTGGCGCGGGGCGCGGCTCAGGGCGCCACGTGCGCGGGTGCGGCGGCCGGCGCCGGCGGCACGATGGCCAAGGCATCCGGCTCGTCGCCGGTGTACCAGCGCTCCACCACCTTCCAGCGCGCGGTATCGACCACCGCGACCTGGTTGCCGCCGCTGATGGCGACGTAGACGCGGCGGCCATCCGGGTCGGCGACGGCGCCAATCGGCAGGGCCGCGCGGCCAAGCATGGTCTGGCGGTACTCGGCGCCCGGCTCGGCCAGCGCCACCACCGCCAGCGGCCGGCGCTGCAACACCGAGAACACGCCCAGGGTCGCGGCGCGGGCGTTGGTCACCAGCGCATGCTGGCCGTCGGCGCTGAAGCCGACCCGGATCGGGAAGCCGGGGCTGTCCAGGGTGGCGATCACGTCCAGCGTTTCCGGATCGTGCACGGTGACGGTATCGGCCTCGCGGTTGCTCACCCACACCGAACCGTCGCGGGCCACGGCGATGCCTTCGGCGCCATCGCCGGCCGGCTTCTCCAGCACTTCGCCGGTGGCCAGCTCGACCCGGGCCACGGTCCCGGCCTCGACCTTGGCGACATAGGCGTGGCGGCCGTCCGGCGACAGCGCCAGCATGTGTCCCTTGCCGGGGCCGATGTCGAACACGCGCTCGATGCGGCCGTCCAGGCGGACCTGCAGCAGTGCGTCGCTGCCCTCGGTGGTGACCAGCAGGTGCCCGCCGTCGTGGGTGAAGCGCATCCCGTGCGGGCGGGTGTTGGCCCCCAGGTCGATCCGGCGCAGCAGCTGGCCGGCGTGGGCGTCGTACACGCCCAGGGTATGGCCAGGCTCGCGGTGGCCGTACTCGCTGACCACGGCGATGCGGCCGTCGCGGCTGACCACGATCTCGTGCGGCGCCGGCGCGGTCGGGGCCTCGCCCAGGCGCTGGCCGTCGGCCAGCGACAGCCGCCACAGGGTGTTGGCGGCCTTGTTGCCGACCAGCAGGGTGCCAGGCGGCGCCGGCAGTTCCGGGGTGCCGGCGGCGGCGCTGCCGGCGACGGCGGCGATGGCGAACAGGGGGGCGGCCAGGCGCAGGGGGAATGCGATCGCCATGGGAAGGTCTCCGGTTGCCCGTCAGGACGGCTGCGGCGGGCTGCCGGGTCCGTCCGGGTGCAGCCATTGTGGCGGGCCGTCGGTATAGCGCTCGTGTTTCCAGATCGGCACCCGCGCCTTGACCTGGTCGATGACGTAGCGGCAGGCATCGAAGGCGGCGTCGCGGTGCGCGGCGCTGGCCCCCACCCACACCGCCAGCCCGCCCACCGGCAGCTCGCCGACCCGGTGCACGCAGTGCACGCCGGCGACGGCGAAGCGCGCCACGGCTTCCTCGACGATGCGCCGCCCCTCCTCCAGCGCCAGCGCGGCGTAGGCCTCGTAATACAGGCCGCCGACCGGGCGGCCGTCGTTGTGGTTGCGGATCCAGCCCTCGAAGCTGGCATAGGCGCCGGCCTCGTCGCGCAGCAGGCCCTCGCGCAGCGGGGCGATGTCGAACGGTGCATCGGCCAGTTCGAAGCGGGCCAGCGGGGTACGCGGATCGCCCATCTCAGCCTCCCGATACCGGCGGGATGAACACCACCTCGCTGCCCTCGCGCGGCGGATCGGACCAGGCGGCGAAGGCGCCGTCCATCGCCACCCGCAGGCGTTCGCGCGGCCAGCGCAGGCCGTGGCGGGCCGCGACCTCGGCGTACAGCGCCGCCAGGTCCGCCGCGGCGGTCTCGACTTCCTCGCGCTCGCAGCCAGCCGCGTCGCGCAGCGAAGCGAAGTACAGCAGCGCCACCCTCGCCATCATCCCACCTGCCCGAAGTCGCGCTTGCCGCCGCGCTTGCCCAGCAGCTTCGCCGGGCCCAGCACGATGGCATGCGACAACGCCTTGGTCATGTCGTAGACCGTCAGCGCGGCCACGGTGGCGCCGGTCAGCGCCTCCATCTCCACCCCGGTGCGCGCGGTCGTGCGCGCGGTGCACTCGATCCGCAGCTCGCGTTCGCCGTGCCAGTCGATGGCGATGCGCACGCCTTCCAGCGGCAGTGCATGGCAGAACGGGATCAGCTCGTGGGTGCGCTTGGCGGCCATGGTGCCGGCGATCACCGCGGTGTCGATGATCCCGCCCTTGCTGGAGCGCATGCCGCTGGCGCGCAGCTGCGCCGCCACCGTCGCCGGGAACGCGACCCTGCACTGCGCGGTGGCGCTGCGCGCGGTCACGTCCTTGGCGGATACGTCGACCATGGCCGGTCGGCCTTCGGCATCGACATGGGTCAGCGCGGCGGGCGCGCGGCGGGAAGACGTGCGTGTGGCCACTCAACCTCCGATCAGGTACATCTCGATGGGCCGGCGCGCCGGCGCCTGGCCGCGGATTTCGCTGTAGCGGTCCTCGCGCGCCGACCACAGCCGCGCCACCGCTTCGGCCACGCCCTGCCCGCCGCCGGCCAGCGCCGGCCTGAGGTCGTGGCCGCGGTCTGCGAACAGGCAGGTGTAGAGGTGGCCATCGGCGGAAACGCGGGCGCGGTGGCAGTCGCCGCAGAACGGCGCGCTGACCGAGCTGATGAAGCCGACCTCGCCACCACCGTCGGCGAAGGCGTAGCGCTGCGCCACCTCGCCGGCGTAGCTGGCGGCCAGCGGGCGCAGCGGCCAGCGCGCGGCGATGCGCGCGCGCAGTTCCTCGGCGCGCACCACCTGGGCCGGGTCCCAGCCGTTGCAGGTGCCCACGTCCATGTACTCGATGAAGCGCACCACGTGGCCGCTGCCGCGGAAGCGCTCCAGCAGCGGCAGCACCTGGTCCTCGTTGACCCCGCGCAGGACCACGCAGTTGAGCTTGATCCGGTCGAACCCGGCCGCTTCGGCGGCGGCGATGCCTTCCAGCACCGCGCCGACCTCGCCGCGTTGCCCGGACATGGCCCGGAACACGTCCGGATCCAGCGCATCCAGGCTCACCGTCAGCCGGCGCAGGCCCGCCTCGCGCAGCGCGCGCGCCTGCGCCGCCAGCAGCGCGCCATTGGTGGTCAGGGCCAGGTCCTCGATCCCGGGGATGCGCGCCAGGCGCGCGACCAGCCCGGGCAGGTTCCGGCGCAGCAGCGGCTCGCCCCCGGTCAGGCGCAGCTTGCGCACGCCCACCTGGACGAAGCCGCGCACCAGGGTCTCGATCTGGTCGAAGGACAGCCGGTCGGCGGCATGGGTGCCGTGGTCGTCGGGCACGCGCTCGGCCGGCATGCAGTAGCCGCAGCGGAAGTTGCAGGCGTCGATCACCGACAGGCGCAGGTCGCGCAACGGCCGCCCGAGCCGGTCCCGGGGCAGCGGCGCGCGGGCCTGCACCGCGCTCATGAAGCCTCCGCCACCGGCGCGGTGGGCTCGGCCAGGGCCAGCACCTGGCCGGGGCGGCCCACGGCATAGCCGCGGGCGGCCAGCGCCTCGCCGTCGGCGGGGCTGGCGTAGTGGTAAAGCACCATGCGCTGGCGCAGCTCGGCCGGATACTCGCGTTCCAGGTCCTCGATCCCGGTGTGCGAGGGATTGCCGACCAGGCCGCAGTCATGGGCCACCAGCTCGCCGGCATCGGCGTAGCGCGCCAGCGTCTCCGGGATCGGACGGGTATCGCCGCTCCACACCAGGCTGCCGCGCAGGCGCAGGCCGAAGGCGGTCTCGGGCCAGTGGTGGCGCACCGGGAACACCTCCAGGCGCACGCCCTCGTGCCAGAAGGCATCGCCCACCGGCACCAGCTGGAACGCATCCCAGAAGTTGGCGCCGCCCTCGGCCAGGACGTTGGGGTAGTCGCCGATGCGCCGGTGCAGCAGCGGCACCACCGGCGCCGGCACGTACACGCGGATGCGGCCGCGCCGCGCCGGATCGAAATAGGCGGAAACGAACAGGCGCTCGAAGCCGGCCACGTGGTCCAGGTGGACGTGGGTGACGAACAACGCGTCCGGATGGCCGCCGTAGTGCTGCTCGAACGCGGTCAGGCCCTCGGCGCCGCAATCGATGGTCAGCCAGGGACGGCCGTCGCGCTCGAGCGTGGCCATGGGCGAGCCCAGCGCCACCGCCGAGGCATTGCCCACGCCGTGCAGCCGCAGCGCCCAGGCGGCCATCTCAGCAGCCCCGGTTCCAGGACAGCTCGTAGGCGCGGCGCAGGCGCGAGAAGTCCTTCTCCACCTCCTCCACGCTGCGCTGGCCGCGCAGCTTCAGCAGCGAGCGCAGCAGCCGGCGCAGGTTGGCCTCGCGCCAGCCGGTGGCGGGGATGCGCATGCGCCCGCGGTCGAAGTCGATCAACCAGCCGCGGCCGTTGCCGTCGAAAAGGATGTTGTGCGCGTTGAGGTCGGCGTGCTCCAGGCCCTCGCGGTGGAAGCGCGCGATCAGGCGCCCGGTCTCCTCCCACGGCGCGCCGCTGCCGGCCACCTGGGCGCGGTCGGCCAGCGAGCGCACGCCCTCCAGCCGCTCCAGCAGGATCGCGGCGCGGTAGAACGCCCCCTGGCGCAGGTACGAGGCGGCCAGCGGGCGCGGCACCGGCAGGCCGCGCTTGAGCAGTTCGCGCATCAACCGGAACTCGGCGAAGCTGCGGGTACGGGCGGCGCCGCGCCACACGTAGCGGTCGCGGCTGATCGCGGCGGCCAGGCCGCCGCGCAGGTAGTGGCGCAGCACCGACGGGCCGAACGGCGCGTCCACGAACCAGGCGCCGCCGCGGCCGCCGGAACCCACCGGACGCGCGCGTTCGCCCCAGGCCGCGGGCGAGAACAGTTCCGGCCCGGCTTGCCGCAGCCGTTCGCGGTCGAACAGAATGGCGCCGTAACCGCTGCCGGCGCGGTAGGGCGACAAGGCTTCGTTTGCGTCGAACGCGACCATCCTCGCGAGTCTAACAACACCCCGAGACCGATGCGCCCCTCGATCTGCCTGCTGCGCCTGTCCGCCCTGGGCGACGTCACCCACGTGGTCCCGCTGGTACGGACGCTGCAGCGCGCCTGGCCGGGCCTCCACCTGCACTGGATCATCGATCCGGGCGGCCGGCGCCTGCTGGAAGGGCTGGAGGACGTCACCTTCCACGTCTACGACAAGCGCAGCGGCCTGGCCGGGATGCGCGCCTTGCGCCGGCAGCTGCCGGCGGAGCGGTTCGACGTGTTGCTGCAGCTGCAGGTGGCGGCGCGCGCCAACGTGCTGTCGGCCTTCGTGCCGGCGCGGCGCCGGGTCGGCTACGACCGTTCCCGCTCCAAGGACCTGCACGGCCTGTTCATCAACGAGCGCATCCCGGACCGCCCGGGCATCCACGTGCTGGACGCCATCGGCAGCTTCTGCGAGCCGCTGGGCCTGGTCCAGGACAAGGTCGAGTGGAACCTGCCGGTGCCGGCCGAGGCGCATGAATGGGCCGCGGCGCAATGGCCGGACGATGGCGCCCCGGTGCTGATGATCTCGCCCTGCTCCAGCCACCAGCGCCGCAACTGGTACCCGGACCGCTACGCCGCCCTGGCCGACCACGCCGCCGCGCGCGGCTGGCGGGTGGTGCTGTGCGGCGGCCGCAGCGGGCTGGAGCGCAGCACCGCCGATGCCATCGTCGCGGCCATGCGCGCCCCGGTGCTGGACCTGGTCGGCAAGGACACCCTCAAGCAGCTGCCGGCCCTGCTGGCGCGCGCCGACCTGCTGGTCACACCGGACTCCGGGCCGATGCACATCGCCAACGCCATGGGCACGAAGGTGCTGGGCCTGCATGCGGCCAGCAACCCGGCGCGCAGTGGCCCCTACTCGGACCGCCGCTACTGCGTGGACCGTTACGACGACGCGGCGCGCAAGTACCTCGGCAAGCCCGCCGCGGCCCTCAAATGGGGCACCAAGATCGAGCACGAAGGCGTGATGGAACTGGTCACCGTGCAGGATGCCATCGAGGCCTTCGAGCGCTACCGTGCCGACCATGGCCGCTGACGCCCAGATCCGGACCTGATGCGCCGGGCCGACGACGCAAGGTTGCCGGCCCCCGTCCTGCCCGCCGCCGCGGTGCTGGGCCTGTTCGTGGTTTCCGGCTTCGCCGGGCTGGTCTACCAGTCGCTGTGGTCGCATTACCTGGGCCTGGTGCTGGGACATGCGGCGTACGCGCAAAGCCTGGTGCTGGCGATCTTCATGGGCGGCATGGCCCTGGGCGCCTGGGGCGCGGCGCGGCTGGGCCTGCGCTGGCGCCGGCTGGTGCTGGCCTATGCGGCGGCCGAGGCCGCGATCGGCGTGCTGGGGCTGGCCTTCCACCCGGTGTTCGTTGGCTATACCCGGCTGTCGGAGGGCGTGCTCGCCGCCCTGGGCGACGGCCTGGCCGCACAGCTGTATCCGTGGCTTAGCGCGGCCCTGTTGATCCTGCCGGCCTGCATCCTGCTGGGGGCGACCTTCCCGCTGCTGAGCGCCGGCTGGATCCGCGCCCGCCAGGGCCAGGACGCGCGCGTGCTGGGCGGGCTGTACTTCGCCAACAGCCTGGGCGCGGCCGCCGGTGCGCTGGCCGCGACCTTCCTGCTGCTGCCACGGCTGGGCATGCCCGGGGCGCTGGCGGCGGCCGGCCTTGCCAACCTGCTGGTCGCGGCGGTGGCGGCGTGGCTGGCACGCGGCGACGGCGTGGCTGCAACGCGGGCAACGGCGGCCTCAGCGCCCGATGGCGCGTCCGCGCGGCACAGCCCGCTGCTGCGCGCGGTGCTGTGGGCCGGGCTGCTGTCGGGTGCCTGCTCGTTCGTCTACGAGATCGGCTGGATCCGCCTGCTCAACCAGGCCCTGGGCACCACCGTGCACAGCTTCGAGCTGATGCTGGCCGCGTTCCTGCTGGGCCTGGCCGGCGGTGGCGCCTGGGTCCATCGTCGCGGCGGCCGCCTGGACGATCCGCTGCGCACCGCGGCGATCGCCCAGGTCGCGATGGGCGTGGCGGCGTTGCTGTCGTTGCTGGCGTTCGCGCAGTCCTTCGACTGGGCCGCGGCGCTGGTGCAATCGCTATCGCGCACCGACGGCGGCTACCGCCTGTTCCTGCTCGGCAGCGCCGGGGTGGCGATGGCGGTGATGCTGCCGGCCGCGTTCTTCGCCGGCACCACCCTGCCGCTGTTCACCCTGGGCCTGCTGCGCGCCGGCGGTGGCGAGGCATCGATCGGACGGTTGTACGCGGCCAATACCGTCGGCGCGATTGCCGGCGTGCTGCTGATGACCCACGTGCTGGTGCCATTGCTGGGCGTGCGCCTGGGCCTGGTGCTGGCCGCGGTGGGCGACATCGCCATCGGTTTCTGGCTGCTGGCGCATGCGCGCGGCGAACTGCAGCCGGCGCGGCTGGCCGCGCTGTCGGGAAGCGCCGTGGCGGCGCTGCTGCTGGCCCTGGTGTGGGGCCGGGCGGATCCACGCACCCAGCTCTCCGGCGCGTTCCGCACCGGCCACGCGCGGCTGGACGCTTCGCTGGAGGTGCCGTTCCTGCGCGACGGCAAGACCGCCACCATCGGCGTGGTCCGCTCCGGCACGTACGGGACCCTCTCGCTGCTGACCAATGGCAAGTCCGACGGTGCCATGGCACAGGACCTGGAGCGCCCGCCCGGCGGCGACGAGCTGACCATGGTGAGCCTGGGCGCGCTGCCGCTGGCGCTGCATCCGCAGCCGCGCCAGGTCGGGGTGATCGGCTGGGGCCTGGGCCTGTCCACGCATACCCTGCTGGGCAGCGACCGGGTGCAGCGGGTGGAGACGGTGGAGATCGAGCCACTGGTGCACCGCGCCGGCGCGCAGCTGTTCGCGCGGCGGATCGCGCGGGCGCTGCAGGATCCGCGTTCGCAGGTGCATTTCGACGACGCACGCCGGTTCTACGCCAGCGGCCGGCGCCGCTACGACGTGATCGTGTCCGAGCCCTCAAACCCCTGGGTCAGCGGCGTGGCCGGCCTTTTCACCACCGAGTTCTACCGCTTCCTGCACGGCCACCTGGCCGAGGACGGGTTGCTGGTGCAGTGGCTGCAGAGCTACGAAATCGACGATGCGCTGCTGGCTTCGATCCTGGCCGCGCTGCTGGAGAACTTCGCCGACGCGCGCCTGTACCTGGCCCAGGACAACGACCTGGTGGTGGTCGCCTGCCGCAGCACCTGCCCGGCGGCCGACGCGGCGCGCCTGCGGGTCACCGGCGAACTGGCCCGGGAGACCGCGCGGGTCGGGCTGGATGGCGATGCCGCCCTGGCCGTGCGCGAACTGGGCGGCCGCGCCCTGCTGCAAACCTACGTCCGCGCCCTGGGCGCCGCCCCGCACAGCGATTTCCATCCGCAGGTCTCGCTGCAGGGCCCGCGGACGCGCTTCCGCGCCGACCGTGCCGACACCCTGCAGCGCCTTGCCGACAACGGCCTGCCGGTGCTGGACCTGATGGAGGGACGGATCCTGCCGCCGGCCAGCGAGGCCGTCGCCGCCCTGCCCGGGCACAGCGTGCTGCAGGCGCGGCAGCGCGCGATCGCGCTGGCCGCGGCGCTGTCCGGGCAGCCGCGCGCCACGCCCCTGCCGGCACGCCAGCACGAACTGGCCGAGGCCGAACACGAGCTGCAGGCGCTGCTGGGGCTGTCGCAGGGTCCGGTCGCCGACCTGGCCACCTGGACCCGCGCCGCGGCCGCGGTGGCGGCGGCCACCCTGGGCCACCTGCCGCCGCAGGACCTGGAACGGGTCTGGATCGCGCCGGCGTGGATCCAGCGCGACGTCCAGCCGGCGGCCGTGCGCGCGGTGCTGGACCTGTACGCCGCCGCGGCCGCGCGCGATGCCGAAGCCATGCTGCGCACCGGCGAGGCGCTGCTGCAGCGGCCGGAGGCCTATCCGCTGGAACTGCAGGAACAAGCGCTGGTGCTGGCCCAACTGGGCGCGCTGGGTTCAGGCCGCGCGGAGGAGGTCGAGCGCCTGCACCGGGGCTACGGCGTGGCCCTGCCCCATGGCGAGCGCCTGCGCATGGTCCGGCACCTGGTCCGGGTACGCGGCCTGGAACTGGCCGCGGCCGGGACAGCGGCCGGCGACGCGGCTCAGGGCGTAGCGCCGGTGCGGTAGTCCTGGTAGGACTTCTCCTCGACGTAGGCCGAGCCCAGCGCGAGGTTGATCTCCTTCTTCACCCGCGCGCGCTCGTCGTTCTCGAAGTACACGCTGCGGGCCAGGCGCACGAACTCCTCGTCGAACTCCTGCGCGCGTTCCTTGAGCCGGATCTCGTCCTCGATGTCCCACAGCCGCTCGTTGACCGCCTTCAGGCGGGCACGCAGCTGGGCGATGTCGCGGTTGGCCGCCGGATGCGCCATCCAGGTCTGCTCCAGCGCCGACAGCTCCTTGCGCACGTTGGCCAGCTTGGCCTCGTCGGTCATGCGCTCGGACTTGATCTGCAGGATCGCGATCTTGTCCAGCAGTTCGCCAAAGGACACGGGGACGAGGATTTCGGACATGGGGAACAGCCAGGGGATTGGAAAGGCGCAAGTCTAGCGCCTGCGGCGAAACCGAGGCTGAAAGGCATTCCCCCGCAGCCTTCTCCGGCGGGCCGGCAGCGCCCCTCCCGGGCGTGGAGCGGAGTCCGTCGGGGGCCTGCGGGGGCTTCGCCGGGCATGCCACGCTGAGCCCGGGGATTCACTCGGCCTGCGGGCCCGCCCTTCGGGCGGCTTCGCCGTGCAAACCGCTGCGCGGTTTGTGACGAGGCGCTGCGCGCCTCGCGCCACCCTCTTCGCGGGTGGTCGAACCAAGGGGTTCGAACCAGGCCACCCCTCACCGGATGCAAATAAAAAGGCCCCGCGAGGGGGCCTTTTCATTTGCATCTGGCGGAGAGGGGGGGATTCGAACCCCCGAGGCGCTATAAACGCCTGCCTGATTTCGAGTCAGGTACATTCAACCACTCTGCCACCTCTCCGGTGGCCCGGCCGCAGCCGGGGCGGGAATGATACGTGGCGCGGCGCGCGCGGACAAGCCAAGCGTGCCGGCGGGCCGCCCCCGCAAGCAAACCTTGCCCGCGGCACGGCCGGCCCGGATGATTGCACGCTACTCCAGCGCAGCCTCGCCCCGGGCCTTCATGATCGAATTCGGACACCTCACCCACCCCGGCCTGCGCCGGGCGCTGAACGAGGACACGTACTACGGCGACAGCGAGCTGGGGCTGTGGCTGGTGGCCGATGGCATGGGCGGGCACGCCTGCGGCGAGGTCGCCAGCGCGCTGGCGCGCGAGGCGATCGTGCGCGAGGTGCGCCAGGGCACGCCGCTGGCACAGGCGCTGCGGGTGGCCGACGAGGAGATCATCCGTGCCTCGCGCCGCCGCAACGACGCCCTGCCCATGGGCACCACGGCCGTGGTCCTGCGGGTCCAGGGCGAGCGCTTCGAGGTGGCCTGGATCGGCGACAGCCGGGCCTACCTGTGGCGCGACGGCCGCCTGGCCCAGCTCAGCCAGGACCACAGCTACGTGCAGGAACTGATCGCCCAAGGCAGCCTCACGCCCGAGGAGGCGCGCACCCACCCGCAGCGCAGCGCGGTCACCCAGGCCCTGGGCGTGACCGATCCGGCGCACCTGAAGGTGGCGACCATGTCCGGCGAACTGCGCCCGGGCATGCAGCTGCTGCTGTGCAGCGACGGGCTGACCGAGGAAGTGGACGACGCGCGTATCGCCGAGGTGCTGTCCTGGCAGGACTGCAGCGCGCAGGAATGCGTGGACATCCTGGTCGCGGCGGCGCTGGACGGCGGCGGTTCGGACAACGTCACCGCGGTGCTGGTGCGCTGCCACTGAGGCACCGGCTCAGGCCGGTTGCAGCTCGGCTTCCGGTTCCGGCAGCGGCTCGTACTGGTCCCAAAGCGCGCGCCCGGCCTTCTTGCGCAGGTGTGCCAGGCGGCGCGCATGCGCTTCCAGCTCCTCCGGCGCGGCCGCGATGCGCGGGCGCTCGCCGGCCACCGGGGCGAAGCTGACCGTGGCCACCGCCGGGCCGGTGGACGGCGCCTCGACCTCGGCGAAGCCGATCTCCTCCTGGCCGGAGGTCAGGGCGATGTAGACGTCGGCCAGGATCTGCGCGTCCAGCAGCGCGCCGTGCAGCTGGCGGTGCGAGTTGTCCACGCCCAGGCGCTTGCACAGCGCGTCCAGCGAATTGCGCTGGCCGGGGAAGCGCTCGCGCGCCAGCAGCAGGGTGTCGACCACGGTGCAGCGGTCGGCGATGCGGCCGTAGTGCTCGCCGCAACGCGACAGCTCGTAGTCGAGGAAGCCGAGGTCGAACGCGGCGTTGTGGATGATCAGCTCGGCGCCGTCGATGTATTCGAGGAATTCGTCGACGATCTCCTCGAACGACGGCTTGTCGGCCAGGAACTCCAGGGTCAGGCCGGTGACTTCCTGGGCGCCGGCCTCGAACTCGCAGTCGGGCTTGAGGTAGCGGTGGAAGTTGCGCCCGCTCGGGCGCCGCTCCAGCAGCTCCACGCAGCCGATCTCGACCACGCGGTTGCCCTTCTTCCACTCCAGGCCGGTGGTTTCGGTATCGAGGATGATCTGGCGCATCGGCGCAAGTTTACCGCGCCGCGGCCCGGGCCTGCTGGGACGCAGCGCGGGCGATCGCGTCCACGCGCTCGTTGTCCGGGTCGCCGTTGTGGCCCTTGACCCAGCGCCACTCGATGCTGTGGCGCTGGCAGGCCGCGTGCAGGCGCTCCCACAGGTCGCGGTTCTTGACCGGGTCGCCGCCGGCGGTCTTCCAGCCGCGGCGCACCCAGCCGGGCATCCATTCGGTGATGCCCTGGCGCACGTACTGCGAGTCGGTGAACAGCACCACCTCGCAGGGCTCGGTCAGCGCCTCCAGGGCGCTGATGGCGGCCATCAGTTCCATGCGGTTGTTGGTGGTGACCGGCTCGCCGCCGGACAGCTCGCGTTCGTGGGCCTTGTAGCGCAGCAGCGCGCCCCAGCCGCCCGGCCCGGGGTTGCCGGAGCAGGCGCCATCGGTGTGGATCTCGATCTTCTTCATCAGGTTTCCGTGTTCAGGCCGCCGGCGCGGCCCCGGGTCGCCGCCAGCCTGCCGGCACCGGTCCCACCGGCGCGAGCGCGCGCTTTTCGAACTCCAGCACGCACCCGGCGCGCAACGATGCCGCGCCCCCGCCGGGATTGCCAGCACTTTCGCGCGGACGCCAGCGCGGCCCGACGCAGCGCGGCGGCGCCACCGCCACCAGGCCGAGGGCGTGCAGGCGCTGGATCCAGGCGCCCAGCGGGCGCGCCGCGACCCCGGCCAGGCCGGCACGCAGGCGGTACGGGCTGTACGGGTTGAAGGTGCAAAGCCACAGCCGGCCGCCGTCCAGCAGCACCCGCTCGCACTCCTCCAGCAGGGTCTGCAGTCCCCGCGACGGGGCGTGCTGCACCACCACGTGGGCGATGCAGCCGCTGGCCACCGGCAGGGGCAGGTCGCAGCGCACGCTGCCCTGGTAGCCGCCGGCGCCGCCGCCATGGTGCAGCAGCAGGCCCCGTGCGGGCGGCGGGACCCAGTCCTCCGGGGCCTCCGGGCACAGCCACAGCCACGGCTGCACCGGCCGTTCAGCCAGGCGCCGCAGCACCCATTGGCGCTCCGCCGCCAGCAGGATCCGGCCCTGCGGGGCGCTGAACCAGGCCGGGGCACCGGGTTGACGGCGGGTGGCGGGCGCAGGCATGGTCCCGATTCTATGCGACCGACCCCGCTGCCGGCATTGCAGGACAACTATGTCTGGGCCATGGGTGCAGGCAGGGCGCTGGTGGTGGACCCCGGGTCCGCCGAGCCGGTGCTGGCCGCCGCCGGGCGCGGGATGGTGCCCGCCGCGATCCTGCTGACCCACCACCACGCCGACCACTGCGCCGGGGTGCCGGAGCTGCTCGAGCGCTGGCCGGGATTGCCGGTGGTCGCGCCGGAGGACCCGCGCATCCCGCACGCCACCGAGCGCGCCACCGACGGCGCGCGGCTGCAGCTGGCCGGGCGCGAGATCCGGGTGATCGCCGTGCCGGGGCATACCCGCAGCCATGTGGCCTATCTGGTCGAAGGCGTGCTGTTCTGCGGCGATACCCTGTTCAGCCTGGGCTGTGGGCGCCTGTTCGAGGGCGATGCCGAGCAGATGCATGACTCCCTGCAGCGCCTGGCCGCCCTGCCCGACCAGACCCTGGTGTGCTGCGGGCATGAATACACCCTGGCCAATGCCGCCTTCGCCCTGGCGGTTGAGCCGGGCAATCCGGCCCTGGTCCGGCGCCACGCCGAGGCCCGCGCCCAGCGCGAGGCCGGCCAGCCCACCGTGCCGGTCACCCTGGCCACCGAGCGCGACACCAACCCGTTCCTGCGCTGCGCCGAACCGGCCGTGCGCGAGGCGGCGGCGCACCGCCTGGGCCATGCCCCGCGCAGCGACGCGGAGTGTTTCGGCGCCCTGCGCGCCTGGAAGGACGGGTTCGGCGCATGAGGCGCGCCTGGCCCGCCGTGCTGGTGGCGTGCTCCTGTGCGGCCTTCGCCCAGGAGCCCCGCCCCGACCCGGCGGCCACCGAGCCACCCGCGCCGGCCAGCGAGTCGGCGGCGCCGGATGCGGACGCGCCGGCCGCTGACGCCTCCCCCGAGCTGCCGGAGGGCATGCGCAGCGGGCGCGAGATCTACCAGGCGTTCCTGGATGGCCTGGCCGAGCCTGGCTGCGACGCGGGCGCGACCCGCTACGAGCAACACTTCCGCCATGCGCCGGCGCGCCTGGCCGATCCGGACAGCGACGCCCTGCCCCTGTTCGGCCACGTGGTCGACGCCCTGCGCGCGGCGCACCTGCCGACCGAATACGCCCTGATTCCGTTCGTGGAAAGCGGTTACGCCCCCGGCGCGCGCAACGGCGGCGGTCCGGCGGGGCTGTGGCAGTTCGTCACCCATACCGCGCGCCACCACGGGGTGCCGGTCACCAAGCATTACGACGGCCGCCTGTCGCCGGCCGAGTCCACCCGCGCAGCGGTGCAGTACCTGCGCAAGCTCAACGGCATGCTCGGCGGCAACTGGCGCCTGACCGCGATGGCCTACAACGCCGGCGAGTCGCGCGTGCTGCGGGCGCTGCGCCATAGCGGCGAGCAGGCGCTGGAGGCCACGCCAGGCTCGCTGCAGGGCCTGTCCGGCGTCACCTATGCCTATGTCGACAAGCTCCACGCCCTGGCCTGCGTGCTGACCCGCGCCGGCGAGGAAGCGGAATGGATGGCGCGGCTGGACCGTCCGGTGCTGCACCTGGAGGCGCGCCCGCTGGAAGGCGCCGGCGGACTGGAGGCCTGGGCCCTGGGCAACGGCCAGGATCCAACGGTGCTGCGCCGCCTCAACCCTGCCCTGGGCCAGCGCTGGACCAGCCCGCCGCTGGCCCTGGTGCAGGCCATCGCACCGCCGGCGCCGGTGGCGCTGGCGCCGGTGCGTGCCACCGCGGAGGTGGAGGAAGCACCCGCGGTGGCGACCACCCGGGTGCACACCGTGCGCCGCGGCGAGTCGGCCTGGGTGATCGCCAGGCGCTATGGCGTGGCCGTGCGCCAGCTGCTGGAACTCAACAACCTCAACGCCAACAGCGTGCTGCGGCCGGGGATGCAGTTGCGCGTGGAGTGAGTGGGCGGGGCCACCCATCAAACAAACAAAAAAAAGGGGGGCGCCAGGAGGCGCCCCCGTTCTTTTGGCCCCAATCGCCGCTCCCGTCAAAGCTGGGTTTCGTCGATGCGGACCTTGAACTGGCTGCGGATGCGGCGGATGTAGTCCTCGGCCGCGGCGGCGCCGTCGATCTGGGCGAACTGCTGGCGCAGCAGGGCGCGCTGCTCCTGCGGCAGTTCCTCCGGCTTGCCCGGATGCACGGCATTGACCGCGAACACCGCCTGGCGGCCATCCGGCAGGGCGAAGCGGCCGAACGCGGCCTTGCCCTCTTCCGGCGCGGCCACGGCGAAGATGGCGCGGTTGGCCTCGCGCGAAGGCACCGGCGCGCCACGCGGCAGGCCAGGCAGCGGCATGACGCCGTCCTCGGCAGTGGCCAGCGCGGCCAGCGCCTCGCCCTTGCGCAGGCGCTCCAGCGCGGCCTCGGCGGCGGCCACCGCGGCCTTGTTGCGGCGGTCGGCACGCACCGCGGCCTCGACCTGCCCACGCACCTCGGCCAGCGGCATGGCCTCGGCCGGCTCGTGCTCCACCACCCGGATCAGGACGCTGTGCTGCGGACCGATCTGGATCGGGTCGCTGGCGGTGCCGTCCTCGATCAGGGCCTCGGAGAACGCGGCACGCTTGACCTCGGGCGCCGCGGCGATGCCGACCGTGTCGTCGCGGCTGAACGGACCGAGCTTGCGCACTTCCAGCTTCAGCTCGCGCGCGGCCGGTTCCAGCGAGGACGGGTTCTCGTAGGCCAGGTCGGTCAGGCGGCCAACCAGTTCGCTGAAGGCGCGTTCGCGCTCGGCCTGCGCCAGCTCGCGCGCCAGCTCGTCGCGCACTTCCTCGAACGGGCGCGCGGCGCCTTCCTTGACCTCGCGCAGCTGCAGCACGTGCCAGCCGAAGTCGGTCTTCACCGGGCCGCGCACCTCGCCAGCCTGCATCGCGAACAGCGCTTCCTCGAACGGCGCCACCATGGTGCCGCGCTCGACCCAGCCCAGGTCGCCGCCGGCATCGCGCGAACCCGGGTCCTCGGAATGCTCGCGCGCCAGCGCGGCGAAATCGGCACCCGGCGCGGCGGCCTGCCTGGCCAGCTCGGCGGCCTTGCGCTCGGCCGCGGCGGCGTCGCCACCCTCCGGCACGCGCACCAGGATGTGCGAGGCCAGGCGGCGCTCCGGCTCGCCGAAGCGCAGCTTCTCTTCCTCGTAGCGCTGGCGCAGGGTGGCCTCGTCGGCCGGCGCCGGCTTCGGCACCTGCTGCGCGGTCACTTCCACGTACTCGATGCCCACCCGTTCCGGGCGCATGAAGTCGGCGGTGTGCGCCTCGTACCAGGCCTTGGCGTCGTCGTCGGTCACCGCTGCGGTGTCCTCCGGCGCCGGCGGCAGCACCACCAGTTCGACGTCGCGGGTCTCGCCGGACAGGCGCAGCAGGCGGTCCAGCTCGGCGTCGGTGACGAAGGCCGAGTTGCCCACCGCCATCGGCACCAGCGACTGCCGCAGCGACTGCCGTACCAGCTCGTCGAACTGGCTCGGGGTGCGCGGCGGGTACTGCGAGGACAGCGCCATGCGGTAGGCGTCCATGTTGAACTTGCCGTCCACCTGGAATGCCGGGATCGAGGCGATGTATTCGCGCACCGCGGCGTCGGAGACGACCACGCCCTCGCGGCCGGCGGCCAGCAGCAGCGCCTTCTCGTCGATCAGCTCGTCCAGCACGCGGCGCTTGTTCTCGATGCTCTCGAACTGGCGCGGGTCGAACGCCTCGCCCTGTTGCTGGCGGGCCAGCATCCGGGCCTGCTCGAAGCGCTGGCGGAACTCCTCGCCGCTGACCTCCTGGTGCTCCCACAGCAGCGAGACCGGCCAGAAGCCGGGCGCGCCCTTCCACCACGACGGCGGCGCCTTGACCTGGGCCACGTTGTTGGCGCCCATGCCACCGAGGTAGCTCTGGTCGACGACGAAGAGGAACGGAATCATCAGCAGGGCGATGATGACCGTGGCAACCCAGCCCGATGACCGATCGCGGAGTTTCTGCAGCATTGTTAGCCCGGTGTAGGTAAGCGGCGAATGTAAGCCGCGCAGTGTAACCCGGGCCGGCGCCGCGCGG
>NZ_ALIP01000125.1:0-16037 GCF_000283075.1 Pseudoxanthomonas sp. GW2 | reverse complement strand
CTCCGGCCCGACCACGGGCGGCCGGGCCGCCGCCACGAGGGGCAGGCCGGCCAGCAGCAGGGCGGTGACGAGGCGGCGCGGAGCGAACATCGTTGCAATCCTAACTAACGGCGTGGGTCTTTGATACGGCTTCCACGCACGAAAACATGCGTCGAGGCCAGACCCTTGGCTGGAAAGGCATGTTCGTGAGAATGCAGTGAATCCGGTCTGAACTTATCCACATGCCACCGGCGGCCGTTCAGCGCAACAAGCCGCCATTTTCCCGGCGGTTCGCGCGGGATCCGCTCAGGCCACCGCGGTCGCGCCGGCGGTGGCATCCAGCGCCTGCTCCACCAGCTCCCAGCCTGCACCAGGACGGTGCGCGCCCTCGCTGAGGACCTGGCGGAACAGGCGGCCGCCGGGCTGGCCATGGAACAGGCCAAGGACATGCCGCACCACGTGCTTGAGCGGCAGGCCCGAGGCCAGCTGCCGCTCCACGTAGGGGCGCAGGCGGCGCAGCAGGGTGGCGCGTCCGGCCAGCTCGCCGCCGTACAGGGCCACGTCCAGCCGGTGCAGCAGGTAGGGATCGTGGTAGGCGGCGCGGCCCAGCATCACCCCGTCCACGTGCGCCAGCTGCTCCTGGACCTGTGGCTCGGAGGCGATGCCGCCGTTGACCAGCACCTCCAGGTCCGGACGCTCGCGCTTGAGCCGCCAGGCCCATTCGTAGCGCAGCGGCGGCACCTCGCGGTTCTCCCTGGGCGACAGCCCCTGCAGCCAGGCATTGCGCGCATGCACCACGAAGGTGCGGCAACCGGCCGCGGCCACCGCTTCGACGAAGGCGGCGAAGCGCTCGTACTCGTGGTCCTCGTCCACGCCCAGCCGGCACTTCACCGTTACCGGCACCTCGCGGCCGTCGGCGCGGGCACCCTCGATCATGGCCGCCACGCACTCGGCCACCAGCCCCGGCTCGCGCATCAGGCAGGCACCGAAGCGGCCGGCCTGGACCCGGTCGGAGGGGCAGCCGCAGTTGAGGTTGACCTCGTCGTAGCCCCACTCCACGCCGATCCGGGTGGCCTGCGCCAGTACCTCCGGCTCGCTGCCGCCCAGCTGCAGCGCCACCGGGTGCTCGGCCGGGTCGAAGCCCAGCAGCCGCCCGCGGTCGCCGAGCACCACCGCGTTGGCGTGCACCATCTCGGTGTACAGCCGCGCATGCGGCGCCAGCAGGCGGTGGAACACCCGGCAGTGGCGGTCGGTCCAGTCCATCATGGGCGCCACGGACAGCAACGGCGCTTGGCTTTTCAACGAATTCATTGCTTTACCTGAAATTACGGGGCCTGCGCTTACCCGCTGGCACCCGCGTTTTCCCTCGGTTTCCCGCCGGGATGTACCATTGGTGCACCACGAAAGGCTTGGTACACCATGCCCACCTACCAGCAGAGATCCGGCAGTTGGCGCGCCATTGTGCGCCGCAAGGGCCACAAGCCCCAAACCCGCACCTTCCCGACCAAGTCCGCGGCCAAAGTATGGGCGGAGCGGGTGGAACGGGAGCTGGCCGAGATGGAGGCGCGGGGCGGGCATCCCAATGATGACCTCACGATCGCCCAGCTGATCGACTGGCGCCTGGAGGAGGTGGCTTCGGTCAAGCCGGTGTCCAAGACCCAGGCAGGGAACATGTCACGCCTACGCGAGAGTCTGGGCGATGTCGTAGCGAGGAAGCTCACCGCGAACCATGTCATCGAGCACGTGCAGCGACGGATCTCCGGCCAGCACATGCTCCCGAACGGCCATCTGGCTCCGCCCTGCGCCCCTGCCACCATCAACGTCGAGCTGGGATACCTAAGCGAGCTCCTGAAGCTGGCAAAGCCGATGAAAGGGGTCGCCACCATCGGCGACCCCGTCGCGGAGGCCAGGCCCGTCCTGCGCCTGCTCAAGATGGTGGGCAAGTCAAAGCGACGTGACCGCCGCCCCACGCCCGACGAGTTGAGGCGGCTGCACGCCCATTTTGCAGAGTCCGCGTGGCGATCGCAGATCCCCATGAACGACCTGGTGGAGTTCGCGATTGCCTCTGCGAAGCGGGAGGGCGAGATCTGCCGCCTGCTCTGGTCCGACTTGGACGAAAGCAATCGCACCCTGCTGCTGCGCGACGCCAAGCACCCGCGCAAGAAGGCAGGCAACCACAAGCGATTCCCGCTCCTGGGGGCGGCTTGGGACGTCGTGCAACGGCAGCGCCGCATCGACGGCGAGGACCGCATCTTCCCCTACAACTCCAAGTCCGTCGGCACCTCGTTTACCCGTGCCTGCAAGGCGCTCGGGATCGAGGATCTCCATTTCCACGACCTTCGCCATGAGGCAACGTCGCGCCTCTTCGAACAGGGATACGACATCCCGGAAGTTGCCGCGGTGACGCTACACGAGTCGTGGAATGAGCTGAAGCGCTACACCCAGCTGCGTCCAGAGAGCCTCCACAGGCCCATGCCCGAAGCGAGCGCCTAGCCATCACCGTCGCCGGCGGGGCCTTCGGGGCGTGACTGTGATCGAAGCCGCGATGCGCGCCCGCTCCTCCGCCATCTGCTCGACCGTGAGGCGTGGGCGACCATCTTCCCCGGCTGCCACGGGCAGCCGCGCCCACCGCTCGCGTTTGGCGGCGGCCTCCCGCTCGAGCCTGGCCATGTGCCGCTGCGCCCAGAGCTCGGCACCACGGCGGCCAGCTTCATAGCTGGTGCAGTCCCGGCGGACCTGCTGATCTTCGTCCAGGTGGTAGTTGAGCACCGCGAACCACGTGCCGCCCACCCGGTCCATCAGCCGCACCACCCCGACGCCATCCAGCTCGAGGACAGTGGGCGGGCCGCTGGCGGTGAGGTGGACAAGCTTCCATTGCATGGCGCGGCATCCTACGGGCCGGCGTATCGGATCCTGCGACAGTCACCGTGGGTCCAGCGACTCCCGGGGCTCGGGGCCGTCCAGCGCGAAACCGCGGACGGCGTCGGCGGATCCCGCCACGACCCACGCTGGGGCCTCGCCGGGCGCCTCCGCGGGGAGGCGGAGGCGGCACTGCCGGAGAACTCCAGCAGGGCCAGCGCGGCGCGGGCAAGCTCCTGCTCGAGCTGCTGGCGGCGCTCCGGGTCGGGCGGGAACTTGAAGGCGTCCATGGGCGGAATCTCGCGCTGCCCACGCCACGGCGGCGTGACGGTGCCCGGTGTACTCTCCGGCCATGTGCTACTCAGCCCAGATCTACGCCGAGTTCAAGCTTTTCCAGCGCCAGTTCGGCGCTGTGATGGACATCGAGACCTACGTGGCCACCTTCTGGCCCGGGGAGAAGAAGCAGCCGCGGGCGAAGGCGCCGCGGGCGATGATCCGGGAGCTGGAAGAGATCGGGCCGCCGGAGCTGCGGGCGGCCCTGCTCGCCCAGGACCAGGCCGACATCGCGGCGCTTGAGGAGGAGCTGTTCGCCCTGCGCCGGCGGGTGGGCGACGCCCAGCGGGCGCTGAAGGTGAAGGTCACGAAGAAGGCCCAGGAGGACGTGCGCATCGGCACGAACAAGGGCAAGGCCGCCCGCCGGCGGCTGGACATCCTCAAGGGCCTGGCCAGCGACAACGACCGCGTGTTCCCCGGCATGTACGCCCCGGTGATGGTCTGGGAGGGCGGCCAGCGCGTGGTGAAGCCCATGCGCTACCAGTGCCGGCCCTGCGGCAAGCCGGCCTTCTACGATCGCAAGTTCCCCGGCACCTACAACGCCCGGCGGGACAGCCTGGAGGGGTTCTGGTCCGGTCAGTTCGGCGTGAGCCACGGGCTGATGGTGGCCACCCGCTTCTACGAGAACGTCCAGGGTCCGGACGGGAAGAACCGCGTGCTCGAGTTCCCCCCCCGCGACGGCGAGCCGATGCTGGTCGCCTGCCTGTGGTCCCGCTGGACCGACCCGGCCGGCAAGGAGCCCGACCTGCTGAGCTTCGCGGCCATCACTGACGAGCCGGAGCCGGAGGTGGCCGCTGCCGGCCACGATCGCACCATCATCAACATCAAGCCCGAGCACATCGATGCCTGGCTCAACCCCGAGCCGGGCAACCTGGCGGCGCTGCAGGCGATTTTCGACGACAAGCGCCACCCCTACTACGAGCACCGGATCGCCGCATGAAAACCCGAGCCGAGATCGACGCCGAGCTGCAGCGACTGGAGCAGCGCCTGCCGCGCCTGGTGGACGAGTGCGAGCCTGACGAGGTGCTGGAGGCGTTCGCCGGCGAGGCGGAGTGCCTGGTTGAACAGGCGCCGGTCGAGTACGTCGAGCACATCCACGCGACCATCAGCTGCATGCTGTCGTCGGCCGGGCTGATCCCCGGGGACAACGATGGCGAGAGCTGCGCCTAGGTGCCAGCCACGCGAGCTAGCCCCGCGGCGGGTACGGGTCGGTACCGTAGGTGCGCTCGTCCTGCCAGAGCCCATCACGTCCTTGGATACGTAGACCTGATGGCCGCGACTGCTGCTCCCATAGGGCGCGAGCGCGCCGCGCCCCCTCGGCTACGGCCTCTGCCTGCGTGGAAAAGTTAGCGACCACCTGGTCACCAGTCCTCAGAACCCAAACGCCGCCAGACAGAACAACGTAATAGTAGAAGCGAGGCATATCGTCCCCCCTGTAAGGTGAGGTGGTAATACACCTCCCGCCGACCAGTTTCTATAGGATTTCCCCTACCCACCGCGCGCGAAGGGAAAGCCGGGTCACGACGAGCCTTTCGGGCGTCTCGCGCGCCATGGGGAGTAGCGCGGCCGGCACGGCGCGACCCGGGGAGTGGTGCGCCGACGCATCGATTCTCTGCGGCATGCGTCGCAGGAGCCGAGACCAGCCACCCCGCCCATCCCTGAGCGGGGCCGCGCCGGGTGGATTGCCTGGTGGCCCCGGGCGTTGGCTGGTGGCCTCATGTTCCCGTCCCGTGCGCGAGTTTGTTATCGGCGCTGTACGCTTGGAGGGGTAAGGGAAGTCTGATTCAAGCAGCGAGGTCCGCGTAGGTGCGGCCCGCCCCTCCGTTGTAAAGCCAGCTCATTTCTGCAGTAGTCAGCGGACCTCCCGCGATCGCGAAGCCATCGGCCTCTGCGCCCGCCTGCGTGCCGCTGTACACGCTTCCGAGCGTGATGAATCGCTCGACGATGGCCTGGGTGCCGTTTGACGCCTTGGTCAACGTTCGCACTTCGCCGTTGACGAACAGCGATAGCACTCGCGTGGCACGGTCGTAGCTCACGCCCGCGAACGACCATACATTGACAGGGGCAGAGATTCGCGCGGTCACCTGCACTTCGCCCGCACTGTCGCGGTACGCGCCGCCGATCCCTCCATCGACCCAGTCGAGCCACATCGTCTCGCCAGCGGGCTGCGCCCTGGCAATTGCAGCCAGGACTCGTGGGCTGCTTGATGTGGGCTTGAACCAGCTCCACATCGCGCCCCCGCTTGCCTCAAACCCACCCAGCTCTGCCAGCGTCGACCCTATGCTGTACTGGGCTCGCGCGGACTGCAGCGCCTGCCCATGCTTCCCAGTCGTGTAGCCGCCTCCCGAGGCGACGGTCATCGCTCGTGGAAGTCCCGCGGCATTCGCGGGGTTCTTGCTGTTGAGCAAGTCCCCGTCGAACTCGTACCACGCGACGACCTTGCTCGCGAGCCCAGGGTCAGCCGATGCTCCCGCCATCATCATCCTGCGCAGGATCATGCCCCGCGCTCCTGCATGGCATAGCTCACTGTGGTGCCGCCGTCATAGCTGACAAAGGTCAGCCAGGTCACGGCCCCGGCGGCACTGGCCACGGCGGTGTCACTGCCGCCAAGCGGCTTCCAGCCGGCCGGGAAGGTGACCGTGCGGCTGCCGGTGGCGTCCTGCACGATGCGCACCTCGCCCTCGGTGGCATAGCCAGACGGGGCGCAATCGGCCAGCGCCATGGTGACATTGCCGGTCAGGCTCAGGGTGTGCCGCCGCGCCAGCCCGTGACCACAGTTGATGGTGGCCGTGCCGGAAGCCACGGACACGGCGTGGATCTTCAGCCCGGCCAGATCGCGCAGGCTGATCTTGGCATCGTCACCGACCGCGACCGGGTTGTCGTCGGTATCGGTGCCGCCATCCAGCGCCTGCAGGGGGATCACCTCGGTCCCGGCGTAGGCCTTGAGGGCGGGGTTGTCGTCAAAGCGTTTGGTGGTCATGTCCGGTCATCCTTCATAGGTGGTGCCGTCCTGGTCGGCGTAAACGGTGCCGTCTTGGTCGGCATACGGCAGGCGCGGGCTGGTGCGGTAGGCAAACAGCGCGGTGGCGGCCTGCCAGCTGTCCAGGCCATCGCGAACGGCCCAGACTTCCAGCCGGGCATCGCCGTTGCCGCCCAGCACCGGCACGCTGGCCGTGGTGCCGGTCAGGCCGGCCTGCTCTTCGTCCAGCACGTCATCGATGTACACCCGCAAGGTGTAGGTCGTGCCCGGCTCCGGGCCGATGCTGGCTGCCTCGGCATCAATCAGCTGGCCGCCCTGCTGCAAACGGTCACGGTGGGCCCAACTCACATCGAAGGCACCCACCACCAGGGGCGGCGGCATGGCCGAATCGATACGCAGGCGGCCGGGGGCATACGGGCGGTGCTGGCGCCGGGCGGTCTGGATGCTGATCACCGGGGCGCTGGCCAGATCGAGTGCTGCGCTGGCAGTGCGCGTTACCAGCCTGCCGTCGACCTCCACCTCGCCGGTGTACCGGGTCGGGTCCAGCGCGATCGAGTCACCGAGGATCCACAGGCGTGAGCCTGCGGCGTGCGTGGCCGGCACGGTGTCCGCGCAGCCGCGGCCCAAGGTGATGGTGCCGGCGAGCCGGTCGATGGCATCAAGGCGACAGATCTCGCTGTCCCACAGCACCATCGCGCCGACGGTGACCTCATCGTCGTATCGCAGGTTGCTGATGCTGATCTCGGTCTCCGTCCTGCCGCATGCCGCCACGCTCATGGCAGTGGCGCACCAGTCGGTGTCGTCGGCCTCGGTGTAACCGTCGCCGGCGTCCACGTGCAGGGCGTACCCGATCTCACTGCCTGCCGGGGTGGCCACGGCGAACAGGTAGGCGTCGTCCGGAGCCAGCGCGGCGAACTCCCCCGGCGGCATCATGCTGGCCAGCAAGGCGTAGGGCAGCTCCTCGAGGCGGGCTGCAGCCGCAGCCTGCGGTGCGGCGTCAGCCTGGCCACCGCCCCCCGGCTCCGGCAGGACGTAGGTCACGTCCGGCAGCGCGTAGACGTCCTGGATCGCGCTCAGGCTGATGGCCCCGCTGCGCAGCGTGCCGCGGTCGATATCGCCCACGCGGCAGACCATGTCTCCGATGCCACGGCGCGGGGCCTGCAGGCGGAACCGCTGGCCCGGGCGCCACGCCCAGGGCACGCGGGTGGTCTTCATCTCCAGGCGTCGCTGCGGCTGGCCCTTGGCCTGCAGGTCACGTGCCCCGGCTCGCAAGGCCAAGGCCTCGACGGGAATCTCGCGATAGGTAGAGACCTCGGCAACCACACCGCCAGCGCGACGGATACCGCCAAGCGACTGTACCGGCGCGGTGGAGCGGTCTTCCTTGGCAATCGGGTCGAACCATTCGACGATGACCTGGTTGACCGCTTCGTCCAGCGTAGCCGGCTGCTCCTTGTACTCGATGATGTCGTCATCGGTCAGGATCGGCAGGTCGTCCAGCACGTAGTCGGGCCGGATCAGATCCAGGTGCCAGCGGCCATCGATGGGCGAGCGGGCCATGGATGCGCCGATGACGTTGCAGATTCGCTGCTGGAACTGCTGCACGCTCTCGGATCCCGGCACCCACTGCGTGCACAGTCCGAAGCCTTCTGCGTACAGGCGGTCGGCTGCAGCGATGAAGCTGGCTTCGTCGATGTCCTCGGCCGGCTCATCACCCATCCAGCTGTCGGTGATGGACTGGTAGAGGATGTGGGCGGGGTTCATGCCCACACGGTCAGTGGCGACTGACTTGAGCTTGAAGGCCGCATAGGAATAGCTGCCCTCGTCCTCGACCTTCACGGCGATGACGTTGCGCCCAAAGCGGAGCAGGCCGACAGGCACCTCCACGTCATGCAGGAACGCGGCGACGCCAGGCTCAAGGCTGGTACCAGATCGCGGCAGTACCTCTGTGCCATTGATCCAGACCGTCGCCCAGTTGTCGACGAACAGCTGGAGTGTGAAGTCGTATGTGGCATCCAGAAAAAACTCACGACGGATCCATATGGTGGTGCCCAGCGGCCACTCGGTGCCAACCTCAAGGGGATACCCGCCAGCTCCGGCGTATGGGTGTGAAGCCGCAGATGCGAACGGCATCCGACCAATATCCCAGCCCGAATCGTCGAAGTTCTCAGCCGCCCATGCCGTCTCACCATCACCAGCGTTGTAGCGCCAGCCGTCACTGGTGGGGCCAAGGTCAACCAGCCCCCCCATCCCGAGCGGAACAACTGCCTTCTCCGGATACCAGCACCCGCCCTCTCCTTCCCAGCCCTCGAGGATCCGGCGCACCTTGAACGATGCCGTCTTGGGGTACGGCGAGAAGGCGCCCCACAGGCCGCCCTGCCAGATGGCGCTGAACCGGCCGCGGTGGGCGCTCTGCTGGGGGCCGAGATTCGCAGCCAAGTAGCTGCTGGGAAGCTGGTCCTGCCGGCCGAAGCGCACCTCGAGCACGCCTTCCAGCCCGCCCTCGCCGCCGGTCTTGTCGCCTCCCCACAGTTCCTTGGCCGCGATGTTCAGCGCGCCGTTGTCGGTCAGCTGGCCACGCCATGCGGTCTTGTCGCCGGCGCGGAACTCGAGCAGCGCATCCACCGGGCCGCGGCAGATGAAGAAGTGGAACAGCTGCTTGTACCAGTAGCCGATGATCGGGCGGCCGTTCCAGCCGGACTTCTTGCCGCGGATGTTCTTGGTGCCCATCGGCTTGTGGCCGACGACGGTGGGATCGTCCACCCACACCTCGCCGAACACCATGCGGATGCCCTGGCCATCCTCGACCTGCGGCGACTCTGCGGTGCTTTTCGCCGCATCCGTCGGATTGGGCGCCAGCGCCATCATGATCAGGGTGGAGACCACCATGATGGCGATCTGAATCCAGAAGCCGGCGTGCATCTCCCGTGCACCGGTCAGTGCGGTGGCCAGCATCACGCCGGTGGCGACCAGCAGCACACCCGCCAGCCCCAGGCACAGCCACCGGCCCACATTGGTATCCATCCACAAGTGACGCAGTCGCCATCCGTACACGTAGGCCAGGCGCTGCAGGGCGGTGCGTTGGGTCATGGGGGGTTGCCGCTCCAGGGATTCTTGGTCGGCAGGTGGAACACGCCGCCGTAGTTGTCGGTGTTGTCGCGGGCGGCGCAGGCCTCCCAGTTGTGGGCACAGCCGGGCCACGCGGTGCCCTCGAGGCCTTCGGCCAGGTCGGCCGCGCCGTACTCGAGCGTGAGGGTGTCGCCGCTATGCGCCATGATCGTGCGCTCCTCGATCAGGCCGTCCGGGCGCATCCACTCCACCCACCCACCATCCATGGGCAACGAGCTGGTGCCGAACTCGGGGGCGGTGATCGTCAGGCCGCTGGCAGCGGTGAGCGTGAACGGGATGGCGAACAGATCCTTGTCGAGGTTGCACTCGCCCGGGCCCTGCCCGTACACGACCAGGTCGCAGGCGCGCTGGCAGCGATGGCCACCGCCGGCACCGCGATGCCGGGCGCGGGTGTTGTTGCATGTCAGCGTCAGCAGGGTGTCGGTGAACTCCGGCTGCGCCACGCGGCCGCGCCAGTTCACCACCACCTCGGCGTCGGCGTCGCCGCGGTGCATGCTCATCACCGTGGCGATGACCTTGCGCGCCGGCGGGTACGGGCGCCAGATGCCGGCGAACGCCTGCGTCGGCGGCGGGTTGGGCGCGTTCGGATCCAGCGCGATCGGCAGGGTGATGGTGACGCGGTTCTTCGCCACCTCCGTGGTCTCGCGCACGGCGCTGACGCTGATGCCGGACGGCACGTAGGTCAGGCCATCCAGCTCCACCGGCGTATCGCCCGCGGTGTAGCCCCACGACAGCGGGCCCAGGTCGAAGCGCACCAGCTGCACCGGCCGGCCGAGGAAGCGGGACAGTTCGCGGAGCTTAAACATCGGGGACGACCGCAGTGAATGGCGTGCTGGCCCTGGCGGCGCCGGCCAGGTCGGCGTGGTGCTCGAGCACCACCTCGTCGCTGGCCAGCGTGCAGAGCGTGAGGAACTCGATCCGGCGGATGGCGCCGGGGGCCACTGCCTGGCCCAGCGCGCTGGACAGCTGCAGGACCTCGTTGGCGCCGCTCTCGGCGCTGCCAGTGATGCGCCGGATGAAGGCGGTGCCGTCGTGCAAGACGATGCGCACGTCGCGCCGGTTGGGCTGCTGGCGGCCGTACAGGGTGTAGCCGGCCCACTCCACGGTCAGCCAGGTGCTGGAGGATCCGATGGAGGCGGAGGCCTTCAGGTCCTGCAGGCCGCTGGGCACCCACAGCGGCACCTGACGGCCGCGCAGGCCGTACAGCAAGGAGCGGAAGGCGGCGCGCTCGGCGGCGCCCCACAGGCGCCACCGGTGCGACTGGGCGCGGAACGCGCGGCCGGGCAGGTCGAACGTGGCCGGCAGGCCCACGTCGTTGTCCTCGTCGGTGAGGATGCGGGCGTAGCTGAGGCTGCCGTTCTCGCCGGCGTCGGACACGTGCTCCAGCACCGGGTGGCCGAGGTACTCCGTCGCCGGCAGCTGCGCCGGCCAGTCGCAGGCTTCCTGCACCAGGAACGTGAGGGTGCGGCGGCCGGACAGGTCGGTCCAGAGGGTTTCCTCCGGGCCGTCCGCCAGCCGGGCGCGGCGCACCGGGTACAGGCGGGTGCCCGCCGGCCAGGCCTGCGTGGTGGCGCTGGCCAGCTCCAGGCCGTCTTCGCCCACCTCGTCGAGGGTCACCAGCTCCCACTGGCGCAGGCTGCGCCACAGCAGGGCGCGGCCGCCGCCGACGAAGTCGCGGTAGGCCGGGTCGCAGGGGATGGTGGTGGCGCCAGAGGACAGGGGCGCGGCGAGGTACTGCACGTCCGGCCAGATGGGCAGGGCCCAGTCGCTGCGGCCGCCGCGATCGGCGATCAGCGCGTCGGCCACGCGGCGCTCCTGGCCGGCGGCCACCACGTCGAAGGTGAACGTGCGGCGCGGCGCCTGGCGCAGGCTGCGGTGCTGGGTGACGCCGGTCGCCGGCGCCTGCAGCACGTCGGTGAGCCAGGCCAGCGACTCACGGACCGGGTTGCGCCAGTCCGGCGGGACTGGCCAGACCACCGGGGATCCGGACGCGAAACTCACTGCTGCCACCCCGCCTGGACGGCACCGCCCTCCTCCACCACGGTGTTGACCACCACGCGACGGAACTCGTGGCTGTTGGCCAGCGCCTGGGCCAGCATGTCGCCGGAGAGCAGGTTCATCACGGCGACCTTGACGTCGCCCAGGGGGCTACCGCCCACCAGGCCGCCGTCGGCGAAGCTGAAGCGCGGCGCCGGCGCCGTGCGCACGTTCGGCGCGCGAAAACCGTCCAGTGCCACCTGGCGCGCGTGGAGCGCCTGCATCGCGGCCAGGCCGTAGTGCCGCACGGTTTCTTGCGGCATGACGTATTCGCCGCGGTGGACGACGCCGGCGACGGCGTACTTGCCGCCGGGGCCGGTGTAGCCGCCGTCGGCGAAGCCCGTGGCCGCGCCGATGCTGTTGGCCACGGTCAAGGCTTGCGCCGCGGCCATCAGCTGCGCAGCCGCCACGGTGATCGCCGCTGCACCCGAGTTCAGGCCGGCCCCCGCCGTGCCGAGCGTGGCAGACGCGCCGGCCAAGGCTGCGCTCGCTCCCTGGATCGGGGCCGCATACGCGACGCCGGCGGCTGCAGCCTCCGCCGGATCCGGCTGCCCGACGTCGAGGCCGCCGGCCTTGCCGGCCAGCTTCATGAGCTGCGCGGTGGCCGCGGACGCCAGCTGCTGGGAAGCCAGCTGGCCCAGGGCATCGGCGATGCCGCCGACGACCGCCTTGATGGCATCGCCCAGGCTCAGGCTTTCGGTGCGGATCTTCTCCAAGGCACCACCGATGCCCGACTCCAGCCCCTGCCGGAACGTGGTGGCCAGCAACCCTGCCTGGTTCTGCAGCTCGAACAGGCGGTTCTCCATCTCCGCCAGCCGCGCCAGCGCTTCCGGGCTGCCCAGCAGCTGGGCCTGCTCGCGCATCAGCGGCAGCAGGCGCTGCAGCTCGGCGATCTCGCGCTGGCGGATCTCCAGCAGCTTTTCCTGGGCGGTGATGCTGCTGATCAGCCCCGCCTGCTGCTCGATGTGCACGCGCTGCTCGGCGGCGCTGAACTGGCGCTGGGCGCGATCGAGCTCGCCGGTGAGCCGGGTCAGCTCGGCGTTGGCTTCCCGAAGGCCGAGCAGGCGCGTGATCTCGGCGGCCTCGGCCGCGTGGCCGAGGTTCTCCATTTCGGTACGCAGGCGCTTGAGCTTCAGCGTGGCCTCGTCCAGGCCCTCGGGCGCCTGCTGCCCGGTCAGGCGGGCGATCTCCAGCTGGACGGCCACCATTTCCTTGGCGGCCTCGCCGCGGCGCTGCTCGCTGTCCAGCAGCTGCGCGTAGTCGATCAGCTGCTGCTTGAGGGCGTCGCTGGCGTTGCGGTAGGCGCCTTCCTCGATCTCATAGCGGATCCGCGCGGCCTCCGAAGCACGCGTCTCCCCTTCGCCCAGCTCGGCCAGCAGGGCGATCTGGCGCTGCAGGTTCGCCACCTCTCGCGCCGCCTGCTTGTCCGCGTCGTTCTCGGCCTTGCTGCCGCCCTTGGTCTTGTACCTGTCCTCGATCTGCGCCTTCAGCTTCTCGAAGGAGCCGTCGTACAGGCGGTCGTCGTTGGGGTTGGCAACGGCGATGCGGTTGTACAGCTGGATCAGTTCGTTGATCTCGCGCTGCTTGGCCGCCTGCTTGTCGAGGCCGGCGACCATGGCATCGACCCGATCGATGGCGTCCTTGGCGGCGCGGGCTTCGGCTTCGCGCTCAGCCTGGCGCCGGGCGTCCTCTTCGTTCGAGGCCTTGGTCAGCCTCAGCTCCTCAAGGCGCGCCCGCGCCACCCGCTCCGCGGCGGCGTAGCGCTCGTGGTCGCCCTTGAATGCCCACGAGCGCTGGGCCTGCTGGTAGAGCTGGATGTCGGATTCCAGCTGCTCGATCTGCGCATCGAGGTCCGTGCGCCCGAGATCCTTCAGCTTGTCCCAGACGCTCCCCAGCGTGTCCAGCACACCCCGCCACGCCCGCTCGATCATGCCGGCCTGCTGCTCCATCAGGGCAACGCGGCTCCTGGACATCTGCTCGGTCTGCGCGATCGCCTCGCGCACCGCGTCCTGCTGGCGCCCCTGCTCTTCCAGCGACTTGATGTGGGCGTAGGTGGCCGCGGTGAGGAAGTTGTACTGGCGGTCCAGCTCCCGCAGCGCCTTGACCGGCTCGGCCGCCAGGCCGGCCACCTGCCGGGTCGTCTGCTCAATGCTCTGGCCGGTGAGCCGGGAGAGGTTGACCGCCGCCGTGGTCAGGGACTCCAGATGCTCGGCGCCTACGCCCGCCGACTGCAGCAGCAGGGACAGCGCCTTGTCGGCATCGCCGAACTCGCCCGTCGCCTCGCCTACGCGATTGCCCATCTCCGCCACCTGGCCGGCGGTGACGCCGGCCTGATTGCCGGTCGCCAGGATGGTGGCCTCCAGCGATCGCATTTCCAGGTAGCCCTTCACCGCCGCCGCGCCCAGCGCGACCACGCTGCCGGCGGCGATGCCGGCCGCCATTCCCATGCCGCTGAGGAGCACCGAGGCCGCGCCGGCCTGGTTGCCCAGCTGCAGGATCTGGTTGCCGGCCATGGCCCAGTTGCCCGTGGCCGAGTAGGTGAGCAGCTGCGTCAGGTTGCGCTGCACGCCGGCGGAGTTGAGGTTCAGGGCGCGCTGGTTCTGCGCCATCTGCAGCGCCTGGCGCTGGGCGGTGACGTTCGCCATCGCCCGGTTGTACTGCTCGCGGCTGATGCGCCCTTCGTCCACGGCGCGCCTCAGCTCTTCCTCGTCGCGCTTCAGGCGCTGCAGGGTACTGGCGGTCTTGTCGTAGCGCTTCAGGGTGCCGTCCAGCTGCTTCTGGGATTCGCCCTCGGCCTTCTGCAACTTCGCGTGGGACTTGTCGAGCGAGACCAGGGCCTCGTCGTACTCCTCCATGGTGATCAGGCCCTTGGCCATGGCCTTGTCCAGCATGGCCTCGGCCTGCGCCAGCTCCTCCCAGCTGCCGGCGCCGCGCGCGATGACGCCCTGCAGCTCGCCGATCAGGCCGATCTCCTCGGCGACGGCCTGCTGGGTGGCGCGCGCCGCCGCGGCGTAGCTCTCCTGGGCGGCGGTGGCGGCGTCCAGCCCGTCTGCCGGTGCCACGCCGGCCATCACGTCCGCGGCCTTGCTGGCGGATTCGGCGAGGTCGTCCAACCCCGCCTGCACTGCGGCCACGTCGCGCTGCGCCTGCGCGAAGTGGGTGCGCAGGCGGAAATCCATGGTGAAGTCGCGCGAGGTGTTCATCCGTCCTTCCTGAGCGTGTTGATCAACTTCCGTACGGCCTTGACGCCTTCAGCGGTGTCTGCCCGTGCCGCCATGCCGTCCTCGATCCTGTCCGCGCGTTCCCTGCGCTGGCGGCGCTGCTCCCGTTCGTAGAACAGGATCAGCTGCCGTTCGGTGTATCCGCGGAGCCGCTGGAGATCTCCGAGGCCGGCGCGGGCGAGGCAGAGGAGGACGTCTGGCCAGTCGACGCTGTCGCGGCCGCCCGCAGGTCCAGCAGCTGCGTTGCGGCCTCGTGGACGAAAAAACCGCAGTTCACCGTGAACCAGGTGTTGACCAGCAGTTCGCCCTGCGCCCTCGGCAGGCCGGCGATCCATTCCGGCTCGACGCCGGCGGACCGGGACACCAGCACCAGCACGATGTCCCGGTGCCTGGCCAGCAAAGGGCGCACGCGGTCGTAGCGCAGCGCGCCGGTGGCGATGCTGCGGGCGATGTCGTCGATCAGCGGCGCGGCGAGGATCGACACCTCCAGGCTCTCGCCGAAGGTGTACTCGCGCACGAGCAGCTCGCGGCCGTTGACGACCAGCGGCACGTCCGGGAACAGCACCGAGGCCGCGGACGCCTCCGGCTCGGTAGCCGGAGGCGTCGCGGCCGTGGCCGCCCCCTCGTCAGGCAGGCGGGTGGCCATCAGCTCTCCTGCGGGATCTCGATGCGACCGAAGCCGCCCAGGTTCGGATCCAGCGCGGTCTCCGCGTCGAACAGCACGGTGCCGGACAGCGGCAGCTCGCCGAAGCTCTCGTTGATCAGGCTCAGGTTCGCCACCGGGTTGAACTGCACGCGGTACAGGTGCACGCGGATGCGACTGCCGTCGACGGTGTTGATGCCGTTGAGGTACAGGTACCGCTCCGGCGGCGCGCTGGTGAACATCGGCAGGCTGGAGTAGGCCGCGTGCGAGTAGCTGGCCTTCAGCGGCTGCTCCAGACCGGCCAGGCTGAGGATCTTGATGATGCCGCTGTGCGCGTCCTCCAGCTGGTAGTGCGTGCCGGCGGTCAGGGTGTTCGCCGGCGAGTCGCTGTCCTTGATCGACAGCGAGGACACGTTGGCCGGCTTGGCCAGGACCACGCGACTGCCGTCCACCAGGTTGTCCGGCAGCACCTCGTCGGTCACGCTGCCGGAGGAGATGTCGTTCTGGGTGGCGTACAGGCCCAGCTTCAGGTTGTGCGCGGTGCCGTGGCGCAGGACCAGGTCGATGCTGACGGTGGTGCCGGTGCGCAGCTGCGCCGACTGCAGGCGCTGGCCGCTGTAGGTCTCGGTGCGGTCCTCCGTCTGCGTGTCGAAGGTGAGCTCGCACGACGACTGGTCGCCCACCCAGATCAGCGGGCCGGGCTTGCCACCGGCCAGGCGGGTGCCCAGTTCGATGCGGCCCTGGAAGGAAAAGTCTTTCATGGTGGTTTCTCCGGGGGTGGTGCCGGCACCGCCGGCAGGGTGGAATCGGACGGTCAGCGCATGCACCGGGCGCGCCCGGGCCGATGGCCAATGGCTGA